>NZ_BCQX01000047.1 GCF_001552295.1 Globicatella sanguinis NBRC 15551
TAAAGTGCGAAAAGTTGCGTTCAGAAATGGAACACTGGAGAACATAGCCTGCAGAGTGGAACACACTCAAAGGCAATGTTCGAAGTGGAGGCCATTTCTGCAACTTTGAGCCGGATTCCCAAAGTGCGAAAAGTTGCGTTCAGCACTGGAGACTGGGCATCAACTTTATAAATTCAATAAAGTCATTGTTAAATTTAACTAATATTGAACCCCCTAAGAGGCAGGTACGTTGGTGCCGCCTCTTCTTTTAAATTTTTTTGAGTGCGCTTTAGTAATAGCGTATAATAGTTTACGAGGTGATTGGATGAATCATTTACAATTTATTGATACGAGGATGGGTACTCGTAATCAACATTCTATCGGGCATGGTAATACATTGCCATATACTGGTGTCCCTTTTGGGATGAACCATTTTGTAATGCAAACGCGTTTAAATGAAAGTCGTTTTTTCCATCCTGATGATTATACTCAATATGGTGTAAGGTTAACTCATCAACCGAGTCCATGGATGGGGGATTTTTGCCAGGTATTATTTAATCAATTACGATTAACACAGGAAGAGTATCGACAATTAATGGCTAACCCGACTGAAAATATGGCACTGAATATTTCAATGAGTAGTTATCGTCCTGATGAGGCAATTTTTCAACCTCATTATTTATCTTATAAAAGATTGAGAGATGGATTAAAACAAAGTTGGACGGTAGGTGAGCGTGGTGCTAGATGGCAAGTACAAGCCACGCGGACTTTTCCGTATCATTTATTAACCATTACTCTTGATGCGGATAGTACGGTTAATTTACAATCGGATGGCCATTCCATTCAACTAGAAACTGCCCAATTGGCGGGTTCAAAATATAATCAATTTCAACAATATTCAATTCTAAAGTCGCAGTGTCGCTTGACGCCTCTAATCAAAATACCATTGAATTTGAATCAACATGATCATGTAATGTATCTATTTCAGGTAGAGGTTGAACAAGAAACAATTGAGATGTCGTTAACCACGTCCTACATTTCTTATGAGCAGGCAAAATTCAATCGACTACAAGATGAATTTTTTAAAGGGACATTTTTAGATGGCATACAACATTCAGCCAATCAATGGCTCAATTATTTAGAGCGTATTGATGTTAAACATCGTGATTTTGACCAAGTAAAATTATTTTATCATTGCTTATGGCGTACAGCCACTTTTCCCCAAATGGGACATGAAGTGGATGCGACTAATAAAACGGTTCATTTTTCGCCTTATACCGGTAAAGTAGAAGTGGGCCATTTCTTCACTAATAATGGATACTGGGATACGTTTAGAACGAATTATCCATTGTATAGCTTAATCATACCGTCTAAAATACCGGAATTTATCGATGGTATTTTATCAGTTGTGAGAGCAGATCGTTATTTACCTAAATGGTTATCGCCTGATGAGCGTGGATTAATGCCGGGGACTTTAGTAGATGGTGTAATTGCCGATGCGGTAACGAAAGGTTTAGTTGATAAGGAGACAGCATCTTTATTATTAGAGGCGATGATTGATTCTGCTAATCATGCAGGTGAACATGCTACCGAAGGTCGTGAAGGAGTTGAAGAGTACTTATCACTAGGCTATTTATCGACGAATTACCATGAATCTGTCAATAAGACATTAGATTTTGCTTATAGTGATTTTTGTATTAGTCAAGTGGCAGCTTATTTAGGGAAAAAAGAATTAGCTGAGGAATATCGAGTGCGTGCCCGTTCCTATCGTCATTTATTCAATGTGAAGGATAAGCAAATGGTACCACGTACCGATAGTGGCGAGTGGTTGGAGACAATCGACGCTCATCGTTGGGGCGAACACTATACTGAAGGAAGTGCTTGGCAAAATAGTTTGGCTGTCTATCATAATATTGCCGATTTAATTGCCTTACACGGTGGCGATGAAGAATTTTTTAATCATCTCAATCATTTAATTAATCAAGAGCCTATTTATGATGTCAATGGTTATGGTTATGAAATTCATGAAATGACCGAAATGGCTCGTGTACAATTCGGCCAATTAGCTTTATCAAACCAGCCCAGCTTTCATATGCCCTATTTATTCATTTATGCGGGATATCCTCAATTTTCTCATTTACTGATTAAACAATTAATTACTCAATTATTTAGTGACGCATTTGATGGCTATATTGGTGATGAAGATAATGGTAGTTTATCCAGTTGGTATGTGTTGAGTAGTCTCGGTCTATATTCAATGACACCTGGTGCAAGTCAATGGACCTTAGGAATGATGATTTGGGATGAAGCCACTATTCATTTAGAAAGTGGTCAAAAGACTGAGTTAATTTCACGAAATTATCAGACACCTTATTTACAAGTGGTTACCAAGCGTTGGCTAAATGGGAAACCTTATTTACCACAATATTTGAGTCATCAAGAGTTAATGCAGGGAATTCAATTAGAACAATCACTAGGATCCGTCCCAAGTATTGAAAAAGTAGCACCCGCTTTACGGCCATTCTCAATGGATGCTGATCAGTAAACTGTAGTGCTCTAAAGAAGAGTGTCTTAAACATTTATTACTTTTATCTAAATGTCTATTTAAAGGCAACCCTATCCAATCAATCGTAACAAAATATAAAGTCAGGAGTCATGAACAATGGAATCACGTTTTAATGAGGCGATTCATCGCATATACTATTTTTTAAAATTAAATTTAATGCTAGTCTTAGGGTTTCTATTGGGAGGGTGTCTATTGTCATCTTTAACCGTAGGCATTAGTCTGCATTTAGAAGCAAAAAATAATGCTGCATTATTAACTTTTAAACAATGGTGGCACAAGGTTAAAATCGAATATAAGCAGACGGCTATTATTTCATGGCTCTATAATCTGTGTATCATTTTGTTATTGTGGGCATTATTTGTGACCAGTCAATTGAAAGGGATTATCTTTTTAATGTCATGGTTTGTGCAAGTGGCTCTGTTGATTGGATGTGTCTTAACGATGTTGGCAGAAGCTCAACTTCGACAATATTACGACGGTGCTGCTTGGCAAATTACTAAATTATCGTGGATGCAGTTGTTTATGTCTCCCAAAGCGAATATTGGTACCTTGTTATTAGGATTTATTTTAGGCTTAGTGAGTATGCAATTTCCCGCAATTGTCTTTTTAACAGGATGGGCGATTTGGATTAGTTTTATGACGTCAATTTATTATAAAGAATGGACAAGGTTGGAGATAATATGAAAGTAAAAGAGAATCAACTGAATCTGATTTTAAAATATTATACTTTAACAACGTTAATCTTAATGTTAGCCTTACCTACCTTGGTCACGGGGGTCATCTATATTCAAAGGCGTGATGCCATGCTGATGGAGATGGATCGTATTGCTAAAACAATGGCTTTTACACTTAATAATGCTACTAATGGTATGAATCGTTTTGCTCAAGTTTTGACCTCGTCTAATAGCTGGGAAAAAGAATTGAATCGTTACTTCAATGAAAGTTATTCTGACCACCATACGTATTATTTATTAAATGGCGCTCGTGGTGAGTTTTTACCAAATGAAACATTCCGTCAATATGATTACAATCGACATTTAATAGCGATTCAAATGAGTCTAGCTAATAGTGAGTATTTTTATGAGTCACTAGCGGAAAATCCTAAAGGTCGTAAAGTAGAACAATTAAATTTTAAAACAGGTATTCATTTATCGATGCCGTTAAGAAGTCGATTTACTTTGCAGGATTTAGGCCAATTATACTTTACTTATTCTTATGATGAGTTAATTAAGGAAATTTTTTCCGAAAAAGAAGGGGAACTGTTAATTTTTGATCCGGTTGTCAATCAATTAGTAGGACGGGGAAGCTTCGCTTCAAAACCTGGAGAGACGCTTGCGTTAACCGATATCACAGCTAAAATCGATAAGTGGCGACAAGATCATTTCGTTAGTCAAGAGATGACCACTACCGGTCATAATGTTATTTATTTAATGCCCAAAAAAATCTTATGGCAACGGATTATCGGGATTATTCTCGGAATCTTTCTATTTGTGATGTTTACTGCCGGAATCATTTTAATTTTTATTTTCAAGCAAATTAGACGTTATGCGGATCAGGTAAATGATATTCTCGTTACAACCCGTAAGATTGAAAAAGGACAAGTTTATTATCGGATTAATGAAAATAATAAAGTCGCAGAACTTGAACAGATTACTAAAGCGATCAATGCGATGTTAAATGGTCAACAAGCAAGTATGCGCGAGATGTTTCATTTACAATTACAAAATAATGAAGCTGTCTTAAAGGCTTTACAAGCACAAATAAACCCGCACTTTTTATATAATACTTTAGAATATATTCGGATGAGTGCCTATGTTGAAGGCGCAGATTCTTTAGCTGAATTTGTTTATGATTTCTCTTCTTTACTCCGAAATAATATCACCAATGAGAAAGAAGCGACTATTTATCAAGAAGTTTATTTCATCAAGAAATATGTCGGACTATACCAAGCACGTTATCCAGAAAAATTATCCTTTGATATTGAACTTGATGAAAGTTTGAATCGGATTATTTTGCCGAAGTTTACTTTACAACCCTTAATTGAAAATTATTTAGTACATGGTGTTGATTTTAGTCGACATGATAATCATTTAAGCTTGACTATTCAACGCGTAGCGAATACATTCGAGATCAAATTAAGTGATAATGGTAAGGGAATGACCGAGGAGCAAATTGATTTACTGAATACGCAAATTAAGCAATATATTAAAAATCCCTATCAAATACAACCAGCGCAGACCAGCATTGGGATAGGGTTGGTGGCGCAAAGGCTGGCTCAAGTATTTGGTAAGGAAATAACAATGGAATATAGGCTCAATACAAGAGGAGGTGTATCGGTTTGGTTGAAACTACCCATCAAAGAAACTATCGAGTCTTAATGGTTGATGATGAATTTATGATTTTAAAGGGCTTGGAACGGATGATTGATTGGGAAGGACTTAGCCTTCAATTAGCCGCCACGGCTAGTCATGGTGAAGAAGCATTGGCGGTGATTAATCAGCTACCGATTGATATTATTATTACCGATATCAACATGCCGCGTTTATCCGGAATCGAATTTATCGAACAAGTAAAAAATCAAGATCATCGGATTGAATTTATTTTTATCTCGGGATATGAAAAATTTGAATATGTCAAAAGTGGTATATCATTAGGCGCCTCCGATTATTTATTAAAACCAATTGATCGTGATGAATTGCATCAAGCATTGAAAAAAGTAATGCACCGCTTGGATATTCATTATCAATTACAAACACAAAAAGTAAATTTAAAGAAACAAAAATTATTTGAATGGTTAAGAAATCCGCTTCAAGAGAATGTGGAATTAGAAGCCATTAATGAAGCGCCCGAAGTCCTCTTTATTACACCAAATGACGAACAGGCATTTGCTGAATGGCTAAAACACTATCAACAGTCACCCAATTGGTTAATCATACAAAAGTTTGACCACTCAATCATTGTCATTAAAATCCAAGAGGATGCGCTATTACACGGTAGAGTGATAAAACAAATGGAACCGTTAAGTTTACTAAATTTACATCATTGGTTTCAGGCATTTAGACGACGCATGGACAATTTAGATTTTTATATCAAAAAAGATTCGGAACAATCATTCGTCCACTATTTATTTGAAGTGCCTACGAAGAATAATGAAGAAACGATTGCATCTTTAATTGCTTCGATTTATCAACATTTAGATAAAAATCAATTGGTTCAAGTAGGCGAATTATTAACCCAATTGGAAAGAGAGTTGACCTATCAAGCAGTCAATCGTGATGAAGTATTACAAATTATGCAAGCATTTATCAATTATCAAACGGTGGAAAAACCTTTATTGACCGAAATTGAAACGGTTCACCAAGTGATTCAGCAAACGGCTGAACTATTAAGGGTGAATCAAGCACAAGTAGAATATGATCGTCTTCATCCAGTTGTTCAAGAGGCGATTATGTATATCAATGACAATTTAGCGTCAGAACTGACTTTGAAACATTTAGCTGATCATTTACATATGAATGTCATGTATTTGGGTCAATTAATTAAAAAAGAGCTAAATCAATCTTTTTCTAAATATTTGAATGAATTACGGATTGAAAAATCCAAACAATTGTTAATTAAGACGCAATTGACGATTGCTGAAGTTGGCAATGAAGTCGGTTATCAAAATCAAGGCTATTTTTATCGGATGTTCAAACAGGCCGTGGGCTTAAGTCCTAAAGAATACCGTCAGCATTACTGGGATGATGAGCAAGAACTACTGTAGAGACTGTCCTCTAAACTTGTGGTGCTGGGCACCCGCTTATTTAGGTCCAGAATTCGAGACCGGACTTTAAAGGCTAACATGGGGATTGATTGAATAAAATAGATTGAATAATAGAGGATTGGCCAAAATTTTAAAAATCTTGTTTCAATCTGGTTAATTTATAAATACAGTGGTGGCCTCCCATCAAATGATTATTTGTAAACGCCGCAGTGTCATAGTATCAAACAGCTATTTTATAAACGCCGCAGTTGCATAGTATCAAACCGCTATCTTATAAATGCAACGGTGACATAGTATCAAACAGCTATTTTATAACCGCCGCAGTTGCATAATATCCAACCGCGTCTTAAAGACAAAATTGAAAGCTACTTAATTGGGAGTGGGAAGAAGCAGCGAAAGTCATCTAGTTTGCGACTTCTGGCCCATTCCTTTTTGTTCATTTTTCTACCAACTCCTTTAATGGGTATGTTTAACCGAATATGAGGGATGATTGGTAAATTTTCAGTCTATAAATTAGTGGTGTTTTATAATAAAGTATGTATATTCTATTTAACTATTATAATGATAGCGTTTTTACCTTATAATATAATTGACTAAATATATTTAGGAGGTTTAATATGTCATTTCAAATAACACCAACAATTCAATCTTTTATGGAGAAGATTATTAAGAAAACACAAAGTGAAAACCCAAAATGGGGTAAAGTGTTTGAGGAATGTTTTTTAAATACTTTAGAAACAACGATTCAACGTAATCCAGATGGTACCTCATTTGTTTTAACAGGTGATATCCCAGCGATGTGGTTACGCGATTCAAGTGCACAATTAAGACCTTATATGTTACTTGCCAAAATGGATGAAGAAGTGTATCAATTAATTAAAGGTTTGGTCACTTTACAATTTAGAAATATTCATCATGATCCCTATGCCAATGCCTTTAACCGCGAGGCAAATGGTAAAGGACATCAGGATGATCATACAGAGATGACCGATTTAATTTGGGAGCGCAAATATGAAGTGGATAGCTTATGTTAT
This sequence comes from Globicatella sanguinis NBRC 15551, assembly GCF_001552295.1. Lineage (GTDB taxonomy): Bacteria > Bacillota > Bacilli > Lactobacillales > Aerococcaceae > Globicatella > Globicatella sanguinis. The sequence goes on from NZ_BCQX01000047.1 coordinate 7,343, forward strand.
CCGATTCAGTTAGCTTATTTACTCTATTTAAACACCGGTCGTACAGAACATCTTGATGATGAATTTATCACAGGATTAAAAGATATTTTACATGTATGGCGTACCGAGCAAAACCATGAAAACTCTCCGTACCATTTTATTCGTGATACGGATCGTGAAGAAGATACTTTAGTCAATGGTGTGGGGACACCTGTTGGTTACACTGGGATGACTTGGAGTGGGTTTAGACCAAGTGATGACCGTTGTGAATATCATTATTTAGTACCCTCTAATATGTTTGCGGTCGTGGTATTAGGTTATGTCGAAAAATTAGCTTCTGTCATTGACCTACCGGTTGAGCTAGTGGCTGAAGCTATTTCATTAAAAGAAGAAATTCAAGCGGGTATTGAAAAATATGCCAAAGTCAAAAATAAAGTGGGCGAAGAAATTTATGCCTATGAAGTAGATGGGTTAGGCAATTATAAAATTATGGATGATGGGAATATTCCAAGTTTATTGTCGATTCCTTATTTAGGTTATGTAAAAAATGATGATGCTGTTTATCTCAATACACGCAAAACTATTTTAAGTCCAGAAAATCCGTACTTTTATAAAGGAAAATATGCGGAAGGGATCGGAAGTTCACATACTTGGGAACATTACATTTGGCCAATGGCTTTAGCTATTCAAGGTTTGACCGCACAAACCAAGTCAGAAAAGAAAGAAATTTTAGATATTTTGGTTAACACAGATGGAGGCACCAATCGTATGCACGAATCCTTCGATGTTGATAATCCAGAAGCTTTTACGCGTGAATGGTTCTCATGGTCAAATATGATGTTTTGTGAATTATTATTAGATTACTACGATTATCAAGTTAAAATTTAGGAGGGTGTCATGTCGAAGAAAACAGTTCATATTATTTCACATAGTCATTTAGACCGTGAATGGTATTTACCTTTTGAAGCGCATCGAATGCGCGTGGTAGAATTATTGGATAACGTTTTGGATTTATTTGATACAGATCCCAAATTTAAATATTTTCATGTTGATGGTCATACGTTACCTTTAGATGACTATTTAGAGGTGCGTCCAAATCAAAAGCAACGCTTGCAACAGGCGATTGATGACGGTAAATTAAGAATCGGACCGTATTACATTTTACAAGATGCTTTTTTAATTAGTGAAGAAGCCAATGTTCGTAATGCGCTAATTGGAAGTCAAGAACTAGAAAAATGGGGCGTGGAAGGCGAAAAAGTAGGTTATTTTCCTGATACATTTGGCTTATCGGGTCAAATACCACAGATTGTGAAAGAAACGGGAATGGAATTTGCCACCTTTGGTCGTGGAGTTAAACCAACGGGCTTTAATAATGTGGTCATTAATGAAGGAGATTTTCAATCGACTTTTTCAGAAATGTATTGGCAAAGTCCGAATCAAGACGAGATTTTAGGTATTTTGTTTGCTAATTGGTATAGTAATGGCAATGAAATCCCGACAACACCCGAGGCAGCCCAAAAATTTTGGACACAAAAATTAGCGGATGCAGAGTTGTATGCGGCTACGGGCCACTTATTGATGATGAATGGATGTGATCATCAACCGGTGCAAACGGATATTAGCCAAGCAATCGAACTGGCTAATGAATTATTCCCAGATTATCATTTTATTCATTCTAATTTTACTCAGTATTATCAAGCAATTAAGGCGGAAGGCTTACCCGCATTATCAACGGTAAAAGGTGAATTGCGTTCACAAGAAACGGATGGTTGGTATACCTTAGCCAATACAGCCTCTAATCGCATTCACTTAAAACAACGGAGTCATGAGTTATCACAACGATTAGAACAAGTAATTGAACCATTAGCGGTCATTTGTCAAAAATATGGTTATGCTTATCCATACGATAAGATTGATTTCGCTTGGAAACTTTTATTACAAAATTATCCTCATGATAGTATCTGTGCTTGTAGTGTGGATGAAGTCATCCACGGGATGGAAGCACGTTTTGATCAATGTGAAGCAGTACTGGATTATTTACAGGCAGAATTTTTAAGTCAATTATCTGGCTATCATTTTTCAGTAGAACCTGAAGCATCTGCCTATGCGATTCAAATTTGGAATACGACGACCGTTAAAAAATCAGATATAGCGACGGTTAAGGTGGAAATGGCACGCTGTCAATTTAGCGAAACGTCTCCAAGTAATGCTTTTGAAAAGATGGAACAATGGGACTTTGGCCAATGGCAAGTAATCGATGCCGAGGGAAATGACTACGAGGCTGAAATCATTGATTTGGGTGTTGAGTATCATTATGATTTACCAAAAGACCGCTTTAGAGTCCCTTATATGGCGCGATACGCACAGGTGCAAGTTTTGATGGAAGACTTAGCACCAATGTCAGTTAAACAATTGTTTTTAGTGCCGACTAAGGAAATGAAGCAACCAACACCATCTCAGCAAGCAAATCAGGACCGAACGATTGAAAATGAGTATTTAGCGGTTACGGTTGAACCGAATGGAAGCTTAACATTACGCGATAAACGTCAACAAAGAACCTATGCGGGTCAATGTATTTTAGAAGACACGGGTGATAGTGGAAATGAATATATTTTCAAAGAATCAGTAGGAGAGCGGATCTTTAGTAAGGATCATCTCACTTCAGTTGAAAAAGAATCCACATTATTCGAAGAACGTTTAATGGTGACTTATCAATGGTCATTGCCAATCTCAGCTGATGAAAAGTTATTTGAAGAGCAAAGACGGGTAATCGATATTACGAATCGTACGAGTGGCCGTTCAAGTGAAATGAAGCAACAAACGATTCAAGTGATTTATACCTTAAAACCGACAGATAAAAGTATTCTAGTTAAGATTGTAGGTCAAAATGATGTCAAAGATCATCGGATTCGAATGGTTTGGCATTTACCTCAATCTAGTACTCATCATTTAGCAGACAGTCACTATGAAATCGTGACTCGTGCTAATCAAGTAAGTTCAGAATGGCGTAATCCAAGTAATCCTCAAGTTTCAAGACATGCGGTTAGTATTCATAATGAGGATAATAGTCAACGTTTTGGCTTGACGGTTGCTTCCAATGGTAACTATGAATATGAAGTCAATGCGGATGGTTCCGGAACCACTTTAGCCATTACGATCTTACGCTGTACCGGTGAAATGGGCGATTGGGGCTATTTCCCAACACCAGAAGCACAATGTTTACACGATTATCAATCAAATTTAAGCATCACGCTATGGGATTCTGAAGAAGCAGAAACAGACAGTTTGATAGCGGGACGCTATCAATTTGTTCCATTGTTAACCAATGCCCCTTTAAGTCGAGTTCAAGACGAAACAACATTTGAGAATGGATTGGCGTTTTTAGAGAGTATTTTCAGTCAACCATTACCGAAACACTTGGTCATTACAGCAGTGAAAATGAGCCGTGACCAACAGCATTTAGCGATACGCTTAGTCAATTTGGGTGAAGAGTTAGCAGATATTCGTCAGTTGACGCTAGACAATATTGAATTACAACCAGTAAACTTATTAGAACAACCTTATGAAGCAACCGAGGAAACAAAGCGCTATCGTATTAAAAATCATCAGATTCAAACGTATTTAATTAACTGGGAGTTGATATCATGATAGAATTAAACATTCAAGATCCAGCATTACAAGCAGCCGTCAAATTATTAGCAGATGATTTAAAGGTAAAACTGGATCCTCAAGGACAAGTTTTAAAAATTAATTGGATTAATGAGTTATCCGTAAAAATGTATCAGGAACAAGCAGCATTGGTGATTGAAGCCAAAGATATTCCTCATGCAGTACAAGCGATTTGGCAATGGCGTCATGGTAAAGCATTACCATTAACAATTGAGTATCATTTTGAGCGAAACGGGTTAATGTTAGATAATTCGCGTAATGCGGTTGCGAATGTGTCGACGGTTAAACGTTTGTTACGTAAAATGGCTTTAATGGGCCACACTTGGTATATGCTTTATATGGAAGATACTTATGAAATACCTGAACAACCTTATTTTGGTGCTTTTCGTGGGCGCTATAGTCAAGCCGATTTAAAAGAATTAAATCAATATGCGGACATATTAGGGATCGAGTTGGTGCCATGTATTCAAACACTGGCCCATTTAAACCAGTTTTTTGAATGGGAACATGAAAACAGTCAATATGTTGACATTGACGATATTTTAAATGTTGGACGGGAATCCACCAAAACCTTAATTCGTCAAATGTTAACGTCATTAAGAACTTGTTTTACGACGCAAACGATTCATTTAGGAATGGATGAAGCCTATAACTTAGGTCGTGGTAGTTATTTAACGGAATTTGGCTTAAAATCCAAAACACAAATTATGCAAGAACATTTAGAGTTCATGATTGAATTATGTCAAGAAATTGGTTGGAAACCGATGGTTTGGGATGATATGTTCTTTTCTTGGTATAACCAATTAGAAGATGTGAGTGAGTTTAAGGTTCCTGAAGGCATCGAGTTAATGTATTGGGATTATTATAATGAATCAAAAGAACATTATATTAATCGTATTGAAACACGTAGTCAAATCACCGAGCAATTACACTTTGCAGGAGGAAGTTGGCGTTGGTGTGGTTATGTCCCACATCATAAGAAGACCCTTTATACATCCATCGCTGCTTTATCTGCGTGTAAAGAAAAACAAGTAGCGAAAGTGATGGCGACTGCATGGGGCGATGATGGGAGTGAGGCACCATTCCAAGTAGTAGAATTTGGATTAGTGTTATATGCTTTATTAGATAGTCAAGAGTATGACGAAGAAGTATTCAACCAATGGTTAATTGATTATACTGGTTTAACTTTAACTCAATGGTTATGGCAAGGTGAAATTGATTTATTACCTGAGTTCGATGAAATGAAAGCCTTGGATGTGACACCGTCTAAATATTTCCTCTATCAAGATTTATTAATGCCAATGTTTATGGAACAAATTGAGACGATGGAAGTGGATTATGGAGCAAAAATGACAGAATTAGCGAGTCAATTTAGTTCGTTATTAAGAGGCGATGTCTTAATTAACCATTTCTATTCTCAATTAGCCGAAACATTAGCGATTAAATGGGATTTACCATTAAAAATTTGGCAAGCTTATCATCAAGATAATAAAGAGACTTTGGCAAACATTGCCCAAAACGATCTTCCAGCTTTAGAGAGGGCGCTAGATGCTTTATGTGAGGCTCGTAGAAGAGTTTGGTTAGCAGAAGCGAATCCTCAAGGCTTCGAGATTATTGAACATCGCTTTGGTGGGATGATGATGCGTGCTAAGTCTACCGCTAGTCGTTTGATGGATTATGTGAATGGAAACATTGAGGTGATACCAGAACTTGAAGAACCACGCTTAGATGGTGCACCACAAGCGAGTCGCAATGAAAAACAAGCGATAACCTATAATCGTGCTCTAAAAATTATGTCAAGAAGTCGTTCGACTTGGTAAAAGAAAATATTAGATTGACGAAGATTATAAAAGAGTGATGTCAAAAGGGTTAATGTCAATGAGACAACATTAAAAAGTAACGGTCCATTTTCTTTTTGTGAGTTTACTACCATTAAAGAGCAATGAGACCGTCTTTTTGTTGTATTTCGCAATTAAAAAGTGAGCCACTTTGCAATTAAAAAGTGACCCATTTCGCAATTAAAAAGTGAGCCACTTCGCAAATGAAAAACGAGCCATTACGCAATTAAAAAATGAGCCACTTCGCAAATGAAAATTAAGCCGCTTCGCAAATGAAAAATGAGCCACTGTCATAACGAAAGTTCAATCACTATTGTCTGTAGTTGATTAAAGATTATGTCGATTTCAAACTTCGGAGGAATCTAATCAGGCTACAAGCGAGTAGTTAGACGAAGCGAGCATCACTCTCTCTTCTACTTCTTGCCCATTCTTGGTAATTCATTTTTAAGTTTGATTGTCTGAAAAGCGACGTGTAAAAAAATATAAGTCTTAAGTATGAAATTGAGATAACTTGTTGATTTCGTATAGTAAAGTGCTGACGTATTTTGTATAATGGAAAGGCAAGCATCAATAGGGGGTTATCAAATGATTAGAATGTTTATTAGTGATTTAGATGGGACTTTATTAAATAAATATCATATTGCTGATAAAACCATTAATCAAGCGATTGAAGAAGCGGATCGACGTGGCTATCGCTTTGCGGTTGCGACCGGTCGTCATATGCGTAACCACCAACGTTTTGGCTTAGGGTTTTTAAGACATACGCAGTATATTATTGCTATGAATGGAGCACTCGTAATCGATAATAAAGGTAAAATAATTGATACTATCGCTATCGAACCGAAAAAAATCATTGAAATTCAAGATATGTTTCCTGAAATTAGTTTTGAATTTTTAACCGCGCAACAAGCTTATGTAAAGCACAATCGTTTTAAGCATTTTTTAAAGGGGTTTAAAAACACCCCAACCTTTAAAAATTTTGGACGTGCTTTATTAAATCTTTTAGTAGGACAGTTCCACTATGGTGTGGATGATGAATTTTTAAAAACAAAAAGTATTTTAAAATTAGAATGTATTACGAATTCAGCTGAGGAACATCAACGATTGGTGGAATATTTAGAAGCTAATCAAGATCATTTTAGTTATGCCTATAATGATGAAGTCCACTTTGAGATTACGGCTCAAAATGTGAATAAACGTCAAGGGATTTTAGCTTTATTGAAAAAAATTAATGTGCATCCTGATCGAGTAGCTGTTTATGGTAATGATTCTAATGACGTGGAAATGCTAGAATATTTTATTCATTCTTATGCACCTTCTTCAGCGAAGGAGATAGCTAAAAACGTAGCTAAAAATCAAATAGGCGATGCTAATGATCATGCGGTGGTCAAGCATATGTTAGCAACGATGAAAAAGCAAGATTTATATAAAAAATAATGTTTTTTAATAAGTCTTTATGTTATACTTTTAGTAACAATTTAAGGAGTTGATCGACACAATGATGATTCAATAGTAACTAAGTAAGCTAATAGACTGTGATTGTAATAATGACAGGGGTTAGTATGCACTTAGGCACTATTGGATGGATCATTGTGTCTTTTTGCGTACAAATTTTTCTTACTTAGTCTTTCAGTTGGTAATTGACAGTTAATTGAAAGGAGAATTTGTATGTTACAACTAAATAAATTTACCGTTACGCATCGCTATGATTTTAGAGTGTTAGTTGATAATTTAACGGTGACAATCAATCCGGGAGATAAGTTGGCATTGATTGGTGAAGAAGGCAATGGCAAGTCAACATTGTTAAAGGCTATTTACGATATGAGACTAATTGAAGATTATGCAGAAGTGACAGGTCAGTTGATAAATAAAACAATTTTAATGGGCTATTTACCACAAACTATGCCTGAATCTTTAAATGATGTCAGTATTAATCATTATTTGTTTGATATGAGTACATTAGAGCAAATGGATTATAATTTGCTTTACCAATATGCTTCTCAATTAGGTTTTGATAGCGAGCGTTTTGATTCTCATCAGTTGTTAGGGAGTTTATCCGGTGGAGAAAAAATAAAACTTCAATTAATTAAAATTTTAGCACAAGATCCACAACTTATTTTGCTCGATGAACCTTCTAATGATTTGGATTTTGAAACGCTTGAATGGTTGACCTATTTTATTAAAAATACAGAAAAAACAATCATTTTCATTTCACATGATGAAACTTTATTAACGCAAACCGCTAATCGTTTGATATTATTTGAGACGCAACATCATAAGAAAGTGACCAAAACGACCTTGGTTAATCTTGACTATGATACCTTTATTCAAAATAGAGAAAGACAATTTGATAAGGATTTGCAAATCGCTACTAAGCAAAGAGAAGAGCATAAGAAGCAAATGCAACGACAACATCAAATTCATCAAGCGGTGGAGCATCAAGTTCGCAATACCCATGATGCAACAGCAGGCAGATTAATTGCTAAAAAGATGAAAAATGTTTTAGCCACACAAGATCGATTACACAAGTCGACCGAATTCTTTAAAGAAATCCCTGTAAAAGAAGAGGCTATTTTAGTTAAACTCCGTTGCTATCAACCATTATCAGCTTCAAAAATAGTCCTTAATTATCAGGATCAATCTTTTAATAATCAGCAGTGTAACATTTCGCAATTAGGATTAGTGATTCATGGACAAGATAAAATTGGTATTATCGGTGCTAATGGCATTGGGAAAACGACTTTGTTGAAAAAAATCTTTCAAGATTTAAAAAAACGAACCGATTTAAGAGTCGGTTATATGCCACAAGATTATAGTCAAGTATTACCTTATGATAAGACGCCGATTGAATTTTTAAAGCGGAGTGACGAGAAAGATGAAGTCACCTTAGTGACCACATTTTTAGGTAGTATTCGTTTTACTTATGATGAAATGCATCATGCGATTGGTGAATTATCAGGTGGTCAAAAAGCTAAGTTGTTATTATTGAAGATTGATTTGGATCAAGTGAATGTATTGATTGTGGATGAGCCGACGCGTAATTTTTCACCTTTGTCACAAAGAGAGGTTCGACAAATCTTTCAGAATTTTGAAGGGTGTTTGATTGTTGTTTCGCATGATCGTCTTTTTAATCAAGAGGTATGTCATCGACATTATCGTTTAACTCACGATGCACTGGAACGATTATCTAATCATAAGCAATAATGAATGTATCGCTTCCAATGACTAAAGTGTAAAATTAACGAAATTATTACAAGTAGGTAAAAAAGCTTTATAGATAGGGGTTAGAATGCTATAATAAAATAAATAGACAAAATAGGAGGCGCATAAAGATGACTCATCATGCAAATGATCATCATAGCTATTTATCAAGAACACATAGTGATGATGCGCGTAAGACCGTTGAACGAATTTTAGCAGAATTAAAAGAGAAACATGTTCGGATTACGGAGCCTCGACGTGCGATATTAACTTATATGGTTGAAAGTCATTCTCATCCAACAGTTGAAGAGATTTATGATGATTTATTACCGAACTATCCAGGCATGTCTTTAGCTACGGTTTATAATAATTTAAGTACCTTAGTTGAGCATGGCTATGTTAAAGAAATGAAGTTTGCAGGAATTACTAGCCGTTATGATTTTATTGGTAATCAACATTTTCATATCATTTGTGAAAGATGTGGTAGGGTGGAAGATTTTCCATACCGTGATTTAACACCATTTATTAGTGATGCTGAAGAAGCAACAGGTTATCAAGTAAGTAGTGTTAGTATGGAGATGTTTGGCATTTGTCCGGAATGTCAAAATGAAAGAGATTAAAGGATCAAAGAGGCTGGACATAAACTTGAAAAATTTAGTTAAGATTATTGTTCG
>NZ_BCQX01000048.1 GCF_001552295.1 Globicatella sanguinis NBRC 15551
CTATCCAAGTATAATAAGAATAATTCCCTTTATAGAGATGAGCAGTATGATTACGCAATTCGATGACTTGATTGGTAATTTTATCTAAAAAATAGCGGTCGTGGAAGACGATTAGTAGAGCGCCTTTATATCCTACGAGGTACTGTTCGAGCCAAGCGAGCATTTCCATGTCTAGATGGTTAGTAGGCTCATCAAGAATTAATAAGTCATAATCCATTAATAAAATTTGTGCGAGTGCTAAGCGTGTTTTTTGCCCACCAGATAAAGCTTGAACAGGAGTTTGATAATCTTCTTCGAAGAATCGAAAGCCGTGTAATACTGTTCGAATTTCAGATTCAATGGCATAGGCGTTTTTATTGTTTAATGTTTCAAGTAACTGGTCATACTGATGTAAAGCTTCTTGGTATTCAGTACTATCATGATGATCAGCTAATTGAGCTAAGCGATCAGCCGCTTCTTGTGCTTCGTCTCTTAACTTTAAGGTTGCTTCAAATGTATGAAGCATTTCCTCCCAAATCGTTCGCTTTGAGTCAATCGCAACATGTTGTTCTAAATACCCAATTTTAAGCCCTTTAGCCTTTGAAATGGTGCCGCTAGAAATAGGTTCTTGGTTCATAATTTGCTTGATAAGCGTTGATTTTCCAGTTCCGTTACGACCAACGAGGGCGATACGGTCACGGGTTTGAATACTAAAATTAACATTTTCATATAAGGTTTCATCGGCAAAACGTCTTGCCAAATCATTTACTTGTAGTAATATCATGTGTGCATACTCCTTTAGTATGGTTCAATAGCTACATTATAGCAAAAGAACTTAACACCGTGAACAAAATAAGACAATAAATAGTGGAGTATGTTATAATAAATTTAAAAATAAAGGAAATGAGGCGATTCCATGTCAGATGCTCTTGAATTAGTCATTATTACTGGTATGAGTGGTGCTGGTAAAACAGTTGCAGTTCAAAGTTTCGAAGATTTGGGATATTATTGCGTGGATAATATGCCACCTAACTTGCTCCCGACATTCTGGGAATTAATCAAGGAATCAGGAAAAATTACGAAGATTGCATTAGTAATTGATTTAAGATCGCGTGATTTTTTTGATGAATTAACCAATGTTATTTCTAAAATGGATAACACACAAATGATTACCACCAAGATTCTATTTTTAGAAGCCGATGATCAAGCGTTAGTATCAAGATATAAAGAAACACGCAGAAATCATCCATTAGCAACCATGGGACGTGTGAGTGAGGGAATTAAACTTGAGCGTGAAATGCTGAAGGATTTAAGAAGTCGTGCACAAACGATTATTAATACGAGTGATATTACGCCGAGACAATTACGTGAACAATTGATTAGTATTTTTGCAACTGAAAAGCAATCAACATTTCATGTGCAAGTAGTGTCGTTTGGTTTTAAATATGGTGCGCCAATCGATGTAGATGTGATGATGGATGTGCGCTTCTTACCTAATCCGCATTATGTGGATGAGCTAAGAGATAAGACCGGATTGGATCAAGATGTCTACGATTATGTGATGAAACAACCCGAGACACAAGCTTTCTATGCAAAATTTATTGATTTAATTGAATTATGTCTACCAGGTTATAAAAAAGAAGGTAAGTCTAGTGTCGTGATTGGAATTGGCTGTACTGGAGGACAACACCGTTCGATTGCTTTAGCCGAACGAGTGGGACGTCATTTAATGAATAGCGGTTATGAAACTAAAATCTCTCATCGCGATCGCTTTAAGAAAAAAGAAAGTGTAGTTAGATCATGAGTGAAGAAAATAAACTAAAATATAAAGTAGCCGTTATTGGAGGCGGAACCGGACTACCGGTCATTTTAAAAGGACTCAAGCATTTAAATGCTTATGTGAGTGCCATCGTAACGGTTGCTGATGATGGGGGAAGTAGTGGCGTTATTCGAGACTATATTAACGTCGTTCCTCCGGGCGACATACGAAATTGTATGGTTGCGTTATCTGAAAGTGACCCATTATTACTGGATGTATTTCAGTATCGCTTTGATAGTGAAGATGCCTTTTTAGCAGGACATGCCATTGGGAATTTAATCATCGCTGCCTTAAAAGAAATGAATGGTTCGTTGGATAAATCTTTGGAAATATTGTCTAAGTATATGAAGGTAAAAGGAAAAATATTGCCAGCAGCACAAGAACCATTAGTATTGAATGCGTTATTTGAAGATGGTACGATTGCGGTTGGTGAGTCTCAGATAGCCAAACATCGCAAAAAGATTAAGGAAGTTTCAGTAACGACCCGTCTTGGTGATGAAGCGAAAATTGCCAGTCCGAAAGTAGTTGAAGCGATAATGGAAGCCGATATGATTGTTTTAGGACCGGGGAGTTTATATACTAGCATACTGCCTAATTTAATGATTGACGAGATTGGAGAAGCGATTCGCAATACCTCAGCAGAAGTGATCTATATTTGTAATATCATGACCCAATTAGGAGAAACAGAATCCTTTACCGATGCCAACCATGTTGAAGTTTTAAACCAGCATTTAGGCGGTCATTATATCGATACGGTTTTAGTGAATATTGCCGAAGTACCAGAAGACTATATTTTAAACCAACCGAATGAAGAATATTTATTACAAGTTAAACATGATTTTATGGGCTTAAGAAGTCAGGGTGTCCGCGTCATTTCAAATAGTTTTTTAAGTATGAAAAATGGTGGGGCATATCACGATACTGAACTAGTGGTTGAGGAATTAGCTCATTTATTAGATACACATAAATTATATGTAAGAAGTAAATTATCAAAATAGAAGGGTGTGATGGACCGTTGACTTTTGCTTCGGAGGTAAAAAAAGAATGTACCTTAATTGAAGTACATCGGGAACATGCGAAAGCAGAGTTAACAGCGCTTATCCGTATGAACGGAGCCGTGAGTATCTATCAACAGTCTCTCATTTTAAATGTTCAAAGTGAAAATGCAGCGATTGCTAGACGAATGTATACTTTATTTAAACAACATTTTGCTGTTGACAGTGAATTAATTGTTCGTCGAAAGATGAAATTAAAGAAAAATAATGTTTATATCGTACGTTGCCGACAAAATGTTAAAGAAGTGCTGGAAATTTTAGGTATCTTTGATGGTGCTTTTATTAAAGCGGATGTAGCACCTGAAATTATGGAGAATGATCAGAAAAAACGTTCTTATTTAAGAGGAGCCTTTATGGCGGGAGGATCGGTTAATAATCCTGAGGCTAATAGTTATCATTTAGAAATTTATTCGAATTATGAATCTCATAATGAAGATATTTGTAAAATGATGAATGATTTTAATTTAAACGCCAAGACCATTACCCGACGCAATGGCTATATTACGTATATTAAAGAAGCGGAGAAAATATCAGACTTTCTAGCGATTATTGGGGCCAATCGAGCAATGTTAAAATTTGAAGATATTCGGATTGTTCGTGATATGCGAAATTCTGTTAATCGTTTAGTAAACTGTGAAAATGCCAACCTAAATAAAGTGGTTGAAGCTTCCAATCGACAAAGAGAAGCCATTGAATTAATTATTGAAAAACGAGGATTAGATTCTTTACCAGAAAAATTAAGAGAGGTGGCGCAATTTCGATTAGACAATCCCGATTTAGGGATGAAGGAAATTGGTGAATTAATTCCAGGTGGACCGATTTCTAAATCTGGAGTGAACCATCGATTAAGAAAACTCGTTCAAATTGCTGAGGAGCTGTCTAATTAACAACCTCTTTTATTTGTTTGAAACAATGTTCTTTTTACCGGTTAAAGGATGAATATTATTAAGTAATAAAAAGTAAAATAAACATCGTGTTTGTAGTGAACCCGCAAGTTAGACCGAAAATCTAACCTTTTGGAGCTCATAGAGAACACGATGTTTTTTGTATTGAGGGGGAGACAATCGTCATTAATAAAAATATCGATGGTTTATTATCATTATTTTGAGTAATGAGTAACAATGATTTTCATCACGAATGATGGACCACTTTTCTTTTATTATGAAAGTGTTATGGCGTACTTAATTCTTGATTCGTTTCCATCGTTTCATGTTTTAAAGCTTCAGTTATTTCATCAGAAAATTGTAACCCCTCTTCGCGAGTACCATTAGGCCGGTCTAAAAGGGTGATTTCAGAGACAACGCATTCCACAGTATAGACGGTCTCTCCGTCACTATTTTGGTAATTTCGACTTTGCATGCGACCGCTAATCGCGATACGTTGGCCTTTTATTGAATACTTATCCAAGATATCAGCTAAATGATCCCAAGCAACAAAAGGGATAAAGTCTGCCATTAAAGCACCTTCTTTATTGCGTTGACGTCGATTAATCGCCAAAGTATTGTTAATGACGCGATGGTCGTCATTGACGGTCTTTAAGTCATGGTCACGAACGATTCTCCCAACTAAAACAACATGATTCATTTATATCTCTCCTGTCTTTCTTTTACTTATAAATACACATTTTTGTATAAAAACACTTTTTTGATAGTAATATTATTCTAATTATTTCAAAAATTGATGTATAATGAAATTGACACGATAAGGAGGAATTATTATGCGTATAATTATGATTGAAGATAATGAATCAGTTACAGAAATGATGTCGATGTTTTTTGAAAAAGAACAATTTACAGCGACTTTTTATCATGATGGCCTTGAAGGCTATAAAGCATATGAAGCCAATCCAAATAATTGGGATTTAGCTATTTTAGATATTAATTTACCTTCGATGGATGGCATTCAAATTTGTCGGAAAATGCGAAACATTTCCAAAACATTACCTATTATCATGCTAACTGCTCATGACTCTGAAAGTGACCAGGTCATTGGTTTGGAAATGGGAGCAGATGATTATGTCACGAAACCATTTAGTCCGCTAACTTTAATGGCGAGAATGAAAGCTTTACATCGTCGCGCACACCTAGAGCCAGAAAAGACTGTTGAAACAGTTGATGAAGGTTCATTTGATGTCGTAACAGACTCAATGAAAATTAGTACTACTAATCGAGAAGCGTATTATAATGACCAATTAATCGAGAATTTAACACCAAAAGAATTCGAACTGTTAATTATGTTTGCGAGCCATCCTAAGCGAGTTTTCAGTCGGGAACAATTACTAAAAAGCTTATGGGAGGATCCGTTTTATGGTGATGAACGAACAGTTGACGCACACATTAAAAAATTAAGACAAAAAATAGAAGTAGTCGGACCTCAAGTAATTCAAACGGTTTGGGGTGTTGGTTACAAATATGAAGAAGTAGGCGAATAAAATGAAGTTGTTATGGCAACAAATTATTGGGGTCATGGCGGTTTTGATGGTTGCGCTAGGGTTGAGTGCTTATTTAACAAGTCGGTATATGTCTAACCGTATTTTTCAAGATAAGCAAGATGAACTGATTCAGTATGGGACCAATATTGTGGCCAACCATTTTACAAGAAATGATTTAGAAAGAGCCTCTGAACTTTTACAAGATAAAGAAATTGTCATTCAAGTTTACTTAAGTGACGGAACTATTATTTATCCTTCCTACGACCAGCGAAATAAATTGCAGCTTACCGAACAACAGTTAAGTCGCATAACGAAAGATCAAACCATTGGCATCCAAAGAAGTACCCGTTATGATAACAATGGCGTACTCGTTAATATGGCGACAGTTTATGTGTCGAATCAAGGGGGATATAGTGAATTCCCTGAAGGAATTATCAGTATTGGGGCTCCTTTATCGGAATTGGATCAACAAGTAGAAGCGGTTCAGCAAAATATTATGCTAGGATTTTTGATTTCAGCTGGACTAGGAATTGTGATGTCCATTTTGTATGCCATGTATCAATCAAATAAAATTCAAAAACTGCAGATGGCGACTCGGCAAATATCTTCGGGAAATTATGAAATTGAATTGGAAACACAAGGAAGCGATGAGTTAAGTGATTTAGCTCGCGATTTTCAAGTGATGGCTAATTCATTACAAGCTTCAGAAGAAGAAATTCAAAGACAAGAAACACTACGCCGTCAAATGATGATGGATGCTGCACACGAAATGAGAACCCCTTTAACGACAATGAGTGGAGTGTTAGAAGGGCTTCAATATGATATGATTCCTGAGGAGCAAAAAGAACGTAGTTTGAATTTGGTGATGAAAGAAACCCAACGTTTAATCCGTTTGGTAAATGAAAACCTCGACTATGAGAAGATTCGAAGCCAGCAAATCGTCTTGAAGCCACAATGGCTTGATGTTAAGCAACTCTTTGAACAAATTAAGTCACAAATGGAGAGCAAAGCCTCCTTGAAGAATAATCATATTGTCATTTCTGTTCACAAAAATTTAAAAATCTGGGCCGATAACGATCGTATTCTACAAATTATCCTCAATATCGTTAATAATGCCATCCAGTTTTCGGAAGATAGCGACATAAATTTACGTGCAATTAAAGTTCATGCGGGTGTTAGAATTGAGATTGAAGACCATGGTATTGGCATTGAACCAGAAAAAATAAAAAGTATTTGGGAGAGATTTTATAAAGCAGATATCTCACGGAAAAATACCGAGTTTGGTGAGTCGGGGATTGGTTTAGCTGTCGTGAAATCATTGGTAGAAGCGCATTCTGGAACAGTTGAAGTCGAAAGTGAACTGGGACAAGGAACGAAATTTATCATTACCATTCCTGACCAAACTTCAACAAGCACACGATAGAATTTAGTTCAGACCTTTACAATTATATTAATGAATTGTATAATAACGCTAGTATTTTGTGAAAATATTAAGTAGTAGGTGAAATGAGTGAAAAATATTTTTAAAGGACTGGTTATTCTTGTCCTGTTAGCGTTGATTGGTGTGTTGCTTTACGCGACCCGTATGAATAAAACAGCAAAACCAACTCAACCAGTGACCGTAAATACAGTTCAACAATTGGATCAAGTTGTTCAACAGATAGATGGCTATTATGTCAATCCTAATGAGAAATCATTCTTAAGGGAAGAACCTATCGCTGATGATGAGTTAACTCAATTAAAAGAAGCAATTGATACGGTCAATGCTTCAACAGCAGACAAAAATAAAGTCTTAGTAGAAATTGAAATTGTAGAATGGAAAAAAGCGGCCTTAGATGCGGTTAATCATTTGTACAGTGGATCAGCAACTCCTGTTATCAAAGGTGATCAAGTAGCGACTAAAAAAGTTTTAGCCGATAATCTTAAATTAGCAGATGTTGAAAAAGTGGCAACCGATTATATTGATACCATGCCTAAGCGTTTATTGTTAGATGACGAAGAGGTTCCTGAAGATAAATTCAATACAGCCATTACGGAATTAATTAACGAGGCCAAAGATCAATTTGAAAATTTTGACAAAGCGCTTGAGGCCTTAAATAAAGTAGAAGCAATTGATATTGAAGATGGTCAAATTGGGAATATTGCGAAAGGTTTACGTGATTTTGAAAAATTACGTGACAAAGTGACAGATGACAACTTATTAAAACAATTGAATGAAAAAGTAGATCAATATTTATCTGTCTTCTTAAAAGCATTCACTGAGATTGCAAGTGAAATTCCAGGTTATTATGATATTGCTTTAGTTGCAGCAGAACCGTCTCAATTACTAACCAAGTTGATGAAAGAAAATCGTGAGACGCTAGAAGCGACAGAAACTGAAACAGAAACAACAGAAGAATCGGTAACGGAAGAAATTGTGACGGAAGAAAGTCAATATGTGCCGGAACCGTCATACACGGAACCACCGGTAACAGTACCGCCCGTAACGGCACCGCCAACAACGGCACCGCCGGTAACAGAGCCACCAACAACAGAACCACCAGTAACGGCACCGCCGACAACAGCAGAACCGACTGAACCACCTGTTTCATCAGATCAAACTGAATAATTTTATTTATGAGGCTGGGACCAAACGTCCGAGCCTCATTCCACTATATGAATAAAAAATGTATGAAGGCAAATAGATTAGAAGAGGTGTATGATGAAGACTGTTTGTTATATTGCTCATCCGGATGTTAATCAATCAAGTAGCCAACAATATTTACTAGAGTCAGGGTTAAATTATTCTCAAGCTCAATATGTGAACTTATATGAGATGATGAATAATTTAGTAATTGAACAAGAAAAAGATCGCTTGTTAGCCACTGATCAAATTATTTTTCAATTTCCAATGTATTGGTATCAAGCCCCAGGAATCTTATTTGAATGGATTAATCAAGTATGGTCTACATTAAAACCAAGTCAACTCAAAGGTAAAACGTTAGGAATTGTGGTAGTGGTAGGCGGTAAGAAAGAGCATTATCAATCTGGTGGAAGAGAGGGGAGAACTGTTTCTGAATTACTCTCAAACTTTGAAGTACTGGCTCGTCATTTTAAGATGAACTATAAACCTATCTTCGCAATCCATCAATTCCAATATATGAATGAACAACAAAAAGCTCATTTGATGTGGCGTTATTTGTTTTACTTAGAGACAAACGAAGAGGAACGTTTAACTAATTATCAGAGGTTTATCATTGATCGAGCAAAAACATTAATTGGCGAAGAAATAGCTGCTAATCATAATTTGGCTCCTTTGTGGCAAGCGTTTATCTCACAATTAGAAATGCAAGAGTTCGAAATTGAAGAGTTGATGGGGATCAATTTGGAGGAGGAACTGTAATGTGGGATGAGAATTTATTAGAACCACTAGCTAATGAGCTTAAGGATTATCCTTTGCGTCAATTACTAACCGTTTTAAAAGAACTAGATCAAAAACAACAAGATCGTATAGAGCAATTAAAAGGAGAATTGGATGGCAAAGCTTGGAGTCCATCTGAATGGTAAGATAAAAGTTAGATTAAAAGTTGATAATACAACCTATACAAATTATAATAATAACAGATGAATGAGAAGGAGCGAGGATGTTGTCAATTATTGAAGAATTAGAATGGCGTGGAGCCATTAATCAACAGACCGATGCAGAAGGATTAAAGAAATTAATAGAAACTAAATCAATAGGCCTCTATTGCGGTATGGACCCAACAGGAGATTCGATGCACATTGGACATCTAATTCCATTTATGGTGCTAAAGAGATTTCAATTAGCAGGACATAAACCTGTAGTGTTAATTGGGGGTGCAACCGGATCAATTGGTGATCCAAGTGGACGTACCTCAGAGCGTTCATTACAAACGATGGATACCGTTAATGAGAACGCACGTAAGTTAGCAGCGCAATTTGATAAGTTATTCTTAAAAGGTGACGTTGCTAGCAGTGGCTTTAGAGTTGTTAACAACTATGATTGGTTAAGTCAAATTTCACTCTTAGACTTTTTACGTGACTATGGGAAGCATTTTAACATTAATACGATGTTAGCTAAAGATATTGTTTCCAGTCGATTAGAGGTAGGGATTTCATTTACTGAATTCTCGTATCAAATTTTACAATCGATTGATTTTGCTTATTTACATAAAAACCATGATGTGCAATTACAAATTGGTGGGGCTGATCAATGGGGGAATATTACCTCTGGTTTAGATTATATTCGACGCACTCAAGGTCATGAAGCAGAAGTTTATGGGTTGACCATCCCGTTGATGCTGAAATCCGATGGAACAAAATTCGGTAAAACAGCTGGTGGTGCAGTATGGTTAGATCCGGAAAAAACAACACCGTATGAATTCTACCAATTTTGGTTAAATCAAGCAGATGAAGATGTGGTAAAATTCTTAAAATATTTCACTTTCTTATCGAAAGAAGAGATCAATAAGCTAGAAGAGTCAGTTAAAACTGAACCTCATTTGCGATTAGCACAAAAAACACTAGCAGAAGAAATAACGAAGTTTGTCCACGGTGAACAAGAATTAGCAGAAGCAATCCAAATCACTGAAGCTCTTTTCTCAGGGGATGTTCAAAATCTTTCTGAAAAGCAAATTGAAGAAGGATTTAAAAACATGCCACAATTTGAAGCTAAGCAAGCGACTCAGAATTTGGCGGTATGGTTAGTTGACACTGGTATTGTCAATTCGCGTCGTCAATCGAGAGAATTTATTACCAATGGTGCGATAAGCTTAAATGGCAATAAAATTACCGATGTCGATTATGAAGTTTCTACCGATGATGCGATTGGTGGCAAATATATTATTGTTCGACGTGGTAAGAAAAATTATTATTTAGTTACTTTAACTGACTAAAATTAAGTAGAATTTTTTTATTCGACTAACAGACGTTAAGCAACACATTAATTAACTGTTTGGTCTCATCTATTTAATTTATTGCGCATTGGTTGAGCGGCCTCAAACTGCGTCTTAATGAGTCTAAGCTCATACATGTTCAATTCAGTCAAGTTGTTACTCGTTAATAAAAAGCACAGTGGTTGAGTAGCCTCAACTGTCTTACGGGGATGGGCAGAAGAAACGAAAACTATCCGGTTTTCTACTTCTGGTACACTCCCTGTTTTTTATAGTTTGTAACATTGAGGTGAAAAGCATTGAGTAAGTTTACAACTATGTTACAAAGTAAATACGATTTGGATAAATTCAACAATATCCGATTTGCATGTGTTAAGATAGTCTCAGCTAATTAAAGAGGGGGGAGACCCCTCATATACTGAATGATATATAAAAATATTTTAACTAGGAGAGATGGACCAATGAAGCTGAGCTTTACTAAAAAAGCATTTAAAACCTTATTTACGTCAACGATCATATTAGGCTCTGTTGCTTCACCGATCGCAACATTTGCACAAGATTATGATACACTTATTAATGATACTCAAGCTGCAATTGATAATTTATCAGCTCAACAAGCAACCTTATATTCTGAATTAGCTTTAGGATACGAAGCTTTAACAGCATTAAAAGAAGAAGCTGAAACTTTATTAGCTGAAATCGCCAAAGACGATGAAGCAATTAAAGAATTAAACGGACAAATCGAAGAATTAGAAGAATTAATCGCAAAACGTGAAGAACTATTAGATAATCAAGCAAGAGCAGTTCAAGCGAATGGTGGTAGCACTAATTACTTAAGCTTAATTGCTTCTTCAGAATCTATTAGCGAATTTGTTGGACGATTAGATGTTGTTCGTAAAATGGTTTCTTCAAATAAAGATTTATTAGCAACTCAAAAAGAAGATAAAGAACAAGTTGTTAAAAAACAAGATGAAGTAAAAGCAGCAAAAGAAGAAAAAATTAATAAACAAATCGAATTAGAAGGTTTGAAAGCTTCATTAGAAGAGCAACAAAATGCCAACGAAGAAGTTTACAACACTCTTACTGGAGACATTACTTTAGCAGCGGGACATCGAGATGCTTTAGTTGCAGAAAAAGCAGCTTTCGAAGAACAACAAGCGATTGCTATTGCGCAAGCAGAAGCAGCAGCTCGTATGGCGGCCGAAGAAGCAGCAGCTCAAGAAGCGGCATTAGTTGCGGCAGCAGCTCAGGTCGAAGAAACAACTGTAGCCAACGAAGTAGAGTTACCTGAAGTAGCAGCACCAGTTGTCGAAGAAACAGTAGCGGAAGTAACAGAAGCACCAGTTATCGAAGAAACAGTAGCAGAAGTAACAGAAGCACCAGTTGTTGAAGAAACAGTAGCAGAAGTAACAGAAGCACCAGTTGTCGAAGAAACAGTAGCAGAAGTAACAGAAGCACCCGTTGTTGAAGAAACAGTAGCGGAAGTGACTGAAGCACCAGTTGTCGAAGAGACAGTAGCAGAAGTGACTGAAGCGCCAGCTGTCGAAGAGACAGTAACAGAGGCACCAGTTGTTGATGACTTTGGAAATGAAGATAATTATGAAGCCGAAGAAGCAGCGCGAATTGCAGCTGAAGAAGAAGCAGCGCGAATTGCAGCTGAAGAAGAAGCAGCACGAATTGCAGCTGAAGAAGAAGCGGCGCGTATTGCAGCTGAGGAAGAAGCAGCACGAATTGCAGCTGAAGAAGAGGCGGCAGCATCAGCACCAGCGGCAACCGGAAATGTTTCTGCATTACTAAGTAATGCTTCACAATATTTAGGAACTCCATATGTATGGGGTGGAAAATCACCTAGCGGATTTGACTGCTCAGGTTTCGTACAATATGTATTTATGCAAACTTATGGTATTGATGTAGGTGGTTATACTGGAGCACAAGAATATGCTGGTACTCAAATTAGTGTAGCTGAAGCTCAACCAGGAGATTTATATTTCTGGGGATCACCAGGAGGAACATACCATGTTGCAATCGCAACAGGTGGTGGTGGTTACATCCACGCTTCTCAACCTGGAACACCATTAGAGTATAACTCAGTTAGTTCATACTTCATGCCAAGCTTTGCAGTACGTGTCAATGTACAATAAAATAATAAATAAACTTACCAAGTGGCCCTAAGCTACTTGGTATTTTTGTCATGTTTCAAAAGAATGATATAGGACCTTTATTGATTGAGATTTCCGAGAGGATTTTTTAAAAACATTGGCGTAAAAAGGTGAGTAATTCGATTTTGTGCATTGATAAAAAAATCAGAATTTTTAAACTCCTAAACAATACTGCGATGAGATAATAAGTTTTAATTTTCCCATCTTTATAAACCAATAATAAAAAGTTGAAGCGTTTTTTAGTTGCATCGGCAATTGTTAAAAATTTTTTTGATGAACTTTTTTTGTTCTATCGGCTTTGATATACTATACATTGGAACATAGAGGTGAATAAATTGGAAAGTTATTGTCTAAGCAAGCAAATAAAAATGTTAGTGCTAGGGATTGTTGTTGGAGCTATTTCAGGTGTGATAGTAAGTGCGTTTCGATTTGGAATAGGGATTATCTATTCTCAGGTTGGAGATCTCTACCATCAAATGAAAGGTAATGCCTTGATAATGGTGTTGTGGTTAATGGCTTCATTGATATTAGGATGGTTATTATCAATTGTCACTAAAACGGATAAAGACATTAAAGGAAGTGGCATTCCACAAGTAGAATTACAAATGCATGGAAAGTTATCAATGAACTGGTGGAGTGTACTTTGGAAAAAATTTACTGTTGGTACATTGGCAATTGGTTCAGGATTGATGTTAGGGCGAGAAGGTCCGTCAATTCAGCTAGGGTCGGTAGTAGGACTAGGATTAAGTCAAACTCTTAAACTTGATGATCGGACTAAAAAAGCTCTCATCGCTTGCGGAGCAAGTGCAGGGGTAGCCGCTGCTTTCAATGCTCCATTAGCAGGATTAATGTTTTCAATTGAAGAGCTCTATAAGAAGATGAACCATCAAATTATTTTAATGATTTTAACCTCTTCATTAACGGCCCATCAAGTTTCGGCAAAGGTTTTTGGACATCAAGCTACTTTAATGTTATTGAATGAGCACACTTTTCCACCAAATGAATATTATTGGCTGGTAGTTTTGGGTGTTTTTCTTGCTTTTGGTGGCTATTTATATTCAAAAGTAACCTTATCTTTACCAACGATTTTTAAGATTTTTTTTCCGTTCATAAATAAACATTACTATGGTTTAGTGCCATTAGTTTTGATAATTCCCTTAGGGATTTTCTTTCCTTTTTTATTAGGTGGTGGAGGACCTTTAATCCTTTTTTTATTAAATAATCATTTTTCATTAAGCATGTTAATTTTGTTTTTGCTATTACGCTTTACTTTCTCAATGTTATCTTTTGGTTCGGGTTTACCAGGAGGTATTTTCTTGCCGATATTAACCCTAGGGGCGCTTCACGGACTTATTTTTACAACAATTGCAACACAATACTTTGATTTTCCGGAAGGGTTTATATCTTATCTGGTCATGTTCTCGATGGCGGGGTATTTCGCCTCTATTAGTAAAGCACCATTTACGGCCATATTATTAGTGACCGAAATGGTAGGAGGAATGACACAGTTAGTTCCAATTGCAATTTGTGTCTTAGTCTCTTATTTTGTGGCTACGTTATTAGGTGTACACCCTATTTATGAAGTACTAGCTAAAAGACTGTATCGGGATCAAAAAAAGATTCATCAAAGTTAAGATAATGGTCTGTATGTTATTTGTATGAAAGCTTGAGATAGGAATATGAATAGTTTCTATGGTATAATATTTAAGAATGTGAGGAGGCATTACATGACAAAAGTACGTAAAGCAGTTATTCCAGCTGCCGGTTATGGAACGGGTTTTTTTCCAGCAACGAAAGCAAGTTCTAAAGAATTGTTACCCATTGTTGATAAACCAATTATCCAATTTATAGTAGAAGAGGCTTTTGATTCAGGAATTGAAGAAGTATTGATTATTACCGGTAAACAAAAACGCTCAATTGAAGATCATTTTGATTCGAATTATGAATTAGAACAAAATTTAGCTGAAAATGGTAAAGACGCGTTATTAAATATTGTAAAATCGACTACCAGAGAAGGTTTATATTTTGTTCGCCAATCTTATCCGCTTGGTTTAGGCGATGCCATCTTACATGCGAAAGCATTCGTTGCTAATGAACCTTTTGCGGTATTACTAGGTGATAACATTACCGAAGGGAATATCCCGGTGACCAAGCAACTAATTGATTTATATGAAGAACATCAATCGGCCTGTCTAGCTGTTGTCGAAATGGAAAATACACCAGAGAAAAAATATGGTTTTGTACAAAAGGAATCTAGTGAAGTGTCTGATGAAAAGGTTTTTTCTGTCAAATCATTTGTCGAAAAACCAAGTAAAGCAGATCAACCTTCGAATTTAGTTATAGCGGGACGATATATATTAACTCCGGATATATTTGAAGTGTTAGAGTCATTAAAACCAGGTGTTGATGAAGAAATTCAATTAACTGATGCTATTAATCAACTATCTCAAGCAAATAAAGTTCTTGCTAAAGTTATTGAGGGTGAACGATTTGATGTTGGTGACAAATTAGGCTATTTGGAATACAGCTTACAATATGGCTTGAGACATCCTGAAACGAGTCAGGATTTAAAAAAATATTTAATTGAGCTAGTAAAACAACTAAAACAATAGAGTTAAATACGTTTATTTGCGTATTTATAATTAGACAATTATCTAAATGGAGGGGAAGAGTTGGATAAAGAACGTCAAATAGCTTTAGATAAAGCTTTAAAACAAATAGAAAAAGACTTTGGAAAAGGATCGATTATGAGAATGGGTGAGAAAACTGAAACGCAAATTTCAACCATTCCATCAGGATCATTAGGTCTTGATATTGCATTAGGAGTCGGTGGTTATCCAAGAGGTCGTATCATTGAGTGTTACGGACCAGAATCATCAGGTAAAACAACTGTAGCATTACATGCTATTGCTGAGGTGCAAAAACAAGGTGGAACAGCTGCCTTTATTGATGCTGAGCATGCACTAGATCCTGCGTACGCAACTAATTTAGGTGTCAATATCGATGAGTTATTGTTATCACAACCTGATACTGGAGAACAAGGTTTAGCCATCGCCGATGCATTAGTAGCAACGGGGGCCATTGACATCATTGTAGTTGACTCTGTTGCAGCCTTAGTACCAAGAGCCGAGATCGAAGGAGAAATGGGAGACTCCCATGTAGGGTTACAAGCCAGATTAATGTCACAAGCATTACGTAAACTTTCAGGTACTATCAATAAAACAAAAACCATCTGCTTCTTCATCAATCAATTAAGAGAAAAAGTAGGGGTAGTATATGGTAATCCAGAAGTTACGCCAGGCGGACGTGCTTTAAAATTTTACTCAACAATTCGTATGGAAGTACGACGTGGTGAAATTATCAAAGATGGCACACAAATGATCGGAAATAGAACCAAAATTAAGATTGTAAAAAATAAAGTTGCACCACCATTTAAAGAAGTCTTCGTAGACATCATGTATGGAAAAGGAATTTCACAAATCGGCGAATTGGTAGACTTAGCCGCCGATGCCGATATTATTAAAAAAGCAGGATCATGGTATTCATATGGTGACATTAGATTAGGTCAAGGACGTGAGAATGCTAAAGTTTACTTGGAAGAAAATCCAGAATTATTACAGGAGATTTTCGATAAAGTAAGAAGTTTCTATAATATTTCTAATAACAAAGATAAAGCAAGTGATTCAGAGGAATCTGTAGAAGCTTTATTCGATATTAAATAAGAATGACAACTGAAAAACATAATTTGAGATGAATAAAATATAATAGAGTCCCCTAAAAATGTTAGATATAATTTTTAGGGGGCTTTATTAAAATGTGTAAATCTTAACGAAACGGAAAGAGGTTGTTTAAAAGTAAATAATATTATCATTGGCGAAAACTTTAAATAGAAAAAGAAGTAATTCTTAAATTGTTAAAAAAGAAAGCTTTACTGGTGCCTAAGCTATAAATGCAGGAAAGTAAAGATATCAAAGCAATCAAACAAATACAAATTCACCTTGATTTAGAGAGATATATCAAAATGGGAAAATAATCGCTCACAAATAGTAATCAAAAATGTAAGTTAAGTCTATTATAAAACTTGCGATCAATATTAAGTGTCGATATAGATGATTAATAAGTAAAGATACCTAATCTCCTAATGATAGATTTCATACAAGTTGCCAGTATTAAAGAGCGATAACATCATTTTAAACGATTTTATAAGTAATAGATG
>NZ_BCQX01000049.1 GCF_001552295.1 Globicatella sanguinis NBRC 15551
AATCAAAAAAATGAAGAATGGGCAAAATGTAACTACAGATGTTTTGCTTAGAATTTGCAATGCTTTGGATTGTGATATTGAGGAAATAGTAGAGTGTATTAAGTTCGATTCTTAATATAACTTGGAACAATTTAATAAACTGGAGGAATTTATGATTAGTTATATTGAAAGAACATACTTTAATGATTTGTTAAATAGAGGTGGGTATGTTTTAGATTTTTCTACATATAGATTTGACGAATTCACATTGCATAGTGTAGGAATAGCTTTATGTGAGACATATAATTTATCAAAGGGTAAGTCGTTAAATGAATTTATAAATGAAGGAGATGATGATAAGGTAGTAAAATTATTAGATGATTTATTGGAATATTATGAAGTGCGATATTCCTTAGAAATAGAATCAGATGATAAAGCTTATAACGGAAGCACATACAAATCTCTTTATAATAAGTGTAAGGAAATTATTGAAAGAGAAAAGAAACATTCTAAGAAATTTTCTAAAGTATCAGAAGAGTTAAAGAAAAAATTTTCTAGTAAATATATGAATCAGCAAATAGATTTGATGGTAGCAATGTGTGATGAAAATCCGACAGAAGCAATAGGAAAGTCAAAAGAATTACTAGAAAGTTGTTGTAAAACAATCATTGAAAGCAATGGTGAAATTATAAAAGATTCAATAAATATGGGACAACTTGTAAAACAAACTCTAAGTTCATTGAATATTCCCAATAAAGGCGTGGCGATGGATTTAGAAGAAGAAAAAATTGTGAAACAAATTACAGGGAGTCTTAATGGTTTAAGTAGTGGAATAATTGAATTAAGAAATCATTATGGAAGTGGGCATGGTCGTTCTGCAAAATTTAATGGATTAACAAAACGACATGCAGAATTATCTGTTGGAGCAAGTATAACTCTTGTTCGCTATTTGTGGGATACATTTTTATTAATAAATGAAAATAAATGAAAATGATAAAATTAAATGGAGGTACTAAAAATGGTAGATTTTAAGAAAAAAATTGCTTTAAAAAGTAAGGCGAAAATTACCAATCCTATTGATTTATATAATACGCTTGATAGAAAGAGTATTGCAGGTCCTTTGAGACCCGTTCAAAAATATGCTTTGGAAGAGTGGTATAACAATAGAAAAGATGAAAGAGATCTTATTGTAAAGCTTCATACTGGAGAAGGGAAAACTTTAATTGGTTTACTAATACTACAATCAGCACTTAATTTAGGAGAGGGGCCATGTATATATGTTTGTCCTAATATTTATTTAGTCAAACAGGTTTGTTGGGAAGCTGAAAAATTCGGTATTCCATTTTGTGAAATTGATAATAATAATGAAATCCCTAATGAGTTTTTATCAGGTGAAAAAATTTTAATTACACATGCTCATAAAATTTTTAATGGAAAATCAATTTTTGGATTAGGAAATAACTTCACAAAGACAAATACAATAATTCTAGATGATTCCCATGCGTGTATAGATGTCATAAAGAATTCATTTACTTTAACCATTAATAGAAATAAAAACGGAAACGAGGATATTTACGGTAGGATACTCACTTTGTTTTCAGATGATTTAATAGAGCAAGGTGAGGGTAGCTATTTAGATATTAAATCTGGAGAATACGAAACTTTCATGATGGTTCCATACTGGGCATGGAATAGTAAAAGGACTGAACTTTTATCTATTCTATCTGAATTTACCAATATGGATGAAATTAAGTTTGTGTGGCCATTGATGAAGGATAAAATAATAGAATATTCTTGTTTTATTTCAGGAAGTAAGATTGAGATTGCTCCATATAACATTAACGTAGAACAATTTGGGACATTTTCAAAAGCTAAGAGAAGAATTTTAATGTCTGCAACGACTCAAGAAGATATTTTTTTTGTCAAGGGTTTGAATTTTTCAACTGATGCAGTGGCTAATCCGATTGTGTATCCACAATTAAGATGGTCTGGTGAAAAGATGATATTGATGCCATCATTAATAGATGAAACCTGTGATAGAGACTTAGTTGCAACTAAATTTGCATCAATAAATGTTAAGAAGTTTGGTATCGTCGCAATAGTTCCTAATACAAAAAGAGCTATCTATTACAGTAAATTAGGTTCAAAACTTCCACAAAATAATCAAGAATTATTTTCTGTGATAGATGATCTAAGAAAAAATAATTTTGAAAAAACCGTTGTGATAAATAATAGATATGATGGGATTGATTTGCCAGATGAAAGCTGCAGAGTTTTGATAATGGATTCAATGCCATTTCTAGACAACTTCTCTGATAGATATGAAGAAAAATGTTGCCCTAATAGTGAAATTATAAATAAAAAAATAGCACAAAAGATTGAACAAGGATTAGGAAGGGCTGTTCGAGGAGAAAAAGATTATTGTGCTATTCTTGTAATAGGATCTGATATAGAAAAATTTATGAGAGGAGTGTTAACAAGAAAATATTTTTCTGCCCAGACACAGAAACAAATAGAGATTGGGTTTGAAGTCGCAAAAATGGCAAAAGAAGAAATTAGTGAAGAAGATCAGCCTATGAAGCAGATTGTTTCACTAATAAATCAAATTCTTAAAAGGGATGAAGGGTGGAAAGAGTATTACACTGGTGAAATGAATGCAATTATTCAAGATAACGTAGAAAATAAAATTTATAACAGATACTCAGAAGAAAATGAATTAGAAAAGTTATTTTCACAAGGAGAATATGAACTTGCTGTAGACAGGACACAAAAATTCATTGATAAGTTTATCAATGATGATTTAGAAAAAGGCTGGTATTTAGAGCAGATGGCAAGATATGCATATATGTACTCAGAGGAAAAATCAAAAATACTTCAAAAGTCCGCATTTAAAAAGAATCCTCAATTATTAAAGCCTAAAGAGGGAATAGCATATTCAAAAATCTCTTTTCTGAATGAAAATAGAATAAATAGATTCAAAAGATATATTGGAAAATATGACAGTTTTGATGAATTTAATCTTTATATAAATGAACTGATAGAAAATCTTTCTTTTGGCATTGCGGCTGAAAAATTTGAATCTGCATTAAAAAACTTAGGCGAAATTTTAGGCTATGTTAGTCAACGCCCAGATAAAGAAATTAGAAAGGGTCCGGATAATTTATGGTGCGTTTCAAATAAAAAATATGTTTTTTTTGAGTGTAAAAATGAAGTGAACGAAAATCGAAGTGCTATAAAAAAATCTGAAGTAGGTCAATTTAATAATCATTGTGGATGGTTTAAGGAAGAGTATGGGGAACTTGTAGATGTTTTGCGTATAATGATAATTCCTACTAAACAGTTAGCACATGATGCGGATTTTAATGAGAAAGTTTTCGTGATGAGAAGGAATGGTTTAAAAAAGCTAAAAGATAATCTAAAAAAGTTTGTAAAAGAAATCAGAAAATACGAATTAGATTCATTATCTGATGACAAAATTCAAGTGTATTTAAATATGTACAAATTAAACATTGAGGATTTTCCAGGAAATTATATTGAAGATATATATCATTTAAAAAAATAAAATAGTTAATAGAGATGGAGAGACGATATCTCTCCATCTCTTTACCCATGTAAATACCATAGTTCTTTCGTATTTTATAAAGCTCGTCCATAGTAGATTTGGAGTAAGAATACTTTTGCATGATGGTATTTTTTTCTTGTAACTTTCGTAAAACTCATCAATGACAGATAGGTTGTTTTCTTTGCATAGTTTATCGCTCTAATAACGGATTTTATGATAGCTTTTCTTATTAGACAGGTAGCATCCGCCGTTACCATATTTACATTGTTGAAAATGATGTGAATGTGAATATGTCCTTTGTCTATGTGAGTAGATAAGACAAATTCGTACTCATTTCTTGATATTTTTTACAGAGTTTCATACCAATCTGATGTGCTATTTCAGGCGTGGTTTCTCCCGATAAAAAGTATTGAATAAGATGCCTTGCAAGAACATTTCCCTTTGTTCCTGCATCATTTCATGTCCTTAAAAATTGTGTATGGGCAGTAGACGGATGGCATTTGAATGAAGATACCAAGATTTTTTCATCGGTTTTTTCACTCTTAGTTATATAGTCTATTTCCAAATTTATAGTTGATTTTATAGGATGTATTTTTGTAATTGCCATACTAATCACCAGAACTTTCCTTTGATTTATTAAGAAGTAGGGAATGGATCTGCCATATTTCTTTTGATAATTTTTCTATCTGCTTATTCATAAACTCAATTTCATTTTTGTAAATAACACCAGTTGTATTAGTTACTTTTGCAATTTGGTTTATATTCTTTGTTGCATTTGAAAGCAGCCATTGTAGGTTTCTGAATGGTTCTAAATCTACAACATAAATTTCTTTTTCCAATACACATTTCCTAAGAAAGTGGGACATAGTTTTACAATTAGCAAGTTTCATTTTCTTTTCAAAAACTTCTTTTTCTTCATCTGTTAAATATATTTTAAGCTGATTTTTTCTCTTTCTATTATCCATAGTAGTTCTCCTTATCATAAAATATTGGGGTCTTAGGGTTCTCCCTAACAAGGTAAAATTGATAAAAAAAGAAGCAGTCCATAAAGGTTCTGCTTCATCAATTTTTCGTAAGTGGGTACTCACTTACTGTGCTTGCTATTAAAGTTATAAGCGTTAAGCGTGTATTAAGTTATGATTAATTATACCGCATTTAAAAAAATTAATAAAGAAGTATAAGCGAAGCTATTGACAATGATTATCAGCACTGATACAATAATACCGACAAGGGTGTCGGTATGGAGGTTGTTTATGAAATGAAAATGGAAGCTGATGAAAGAAAAAAGCAGATTAGACAAGCAGCTATGAAAGTATTTTTGGACAAAGGGTTTAGAAATACAGTTATGAATGACATTATGGAAGCTACTGGGCTTTCTAGAGGTGGCTTGTATCATCATTATGGTTCTACGCATGAAATCTTATATGACATTATGGTAGAAGGTAATTTAAATAGAAAGGATATTATTCAAAAATCAATTTATGATGAAGGTTTAATATTAAGTCCGAAGTTGTTTTCGAGAATGATTATAGACAAGATACTTGCAGATAATGATTATGTAAAGCTTTATGTTATGTTTTTATGTGAGTTAAAAGAAAATGATGATCTGAAAGAATTATATGTGAAAATAAAAAAAGAGTCCATACAAGTATTTAAAGAATTGTTTTCTACTTTGTTTAACGTGTTACCTTCTGATGAAACATTTGAATTTATGATTAATATTATGAATTCTGGATTGATGGCTTGCGAAATTTTGAATGCACGTGAGAATTTTACAAAAAATAAGATATATCTAACTGAAATGATAGAGACTTATTTTATAAATGTAATGAAAAAAGATGATGAAAGGAGTTAAATTTATGGATCTATTAAAAAAATACATTAAGAGAAATAAAGCACCATATTTTATTTCTGTCTTGTTTGCAATACTTGGAGTAATTTCAAATCTTTTTGTATATATTATTCTAAGTAAGATGATTATATCATTAATTGATGGTAGCCAAGATTTTTATTACTATATAAATAAAATTTTCTTGATACTTTCATGTCTTATAATCAAAGAAGTGTTTATGTTTTTGTCAACAATGATTTCTCATAAAACAGCCTATAAAATAATACGAGATATAAGAAAAAGCCTTATGGAAAAATTATTTAATATGCCATTAGGAGATATATTGAATGAATCTACTGGTAAGTTAAAAGACATAATTGTAAATCAAGTCGATAATACTGAAACAACATTGGCTCATATGATACCTGAGATGACAGCTAATTTAGTCGGACCTATAATATTATTTGTTTACATGTTAATTTTAGATTATAGACTAAGTTTAATATCTTTAATTCCATTAGTTATTGGTGGATTTTTTATGGCAGGACCGATGAAAAGAATGAAGGTAAAGTTTCCACAAGCAGTTAAAATTGGTCAAGATATGAATAATTCCGTGGTTGAATATATAAATGGAATAGAGGTTATTAAAACATTTAATCAAGGCGAAAAATCTTATAGAAAATACAGGGACAATGTGTATAAAAAGGCAAATTACTATTATGATTGGATGGGAGAAAATACAAGAGACTATGCGATAAGTATGTCTATTGCTCCAGTTGGTATTTTGACAATTATACCATTTGGTTTATATTTCTGTATGAATGGTTCACTAGATAGTGGTGTATTTTTAACATTGATAATTCTTTCTTTCGGGACTATCCAAAATATTATGAGAGTAATGACTTTTGAAGATGATATTGGAAGAATGTCAACTATTTTCGAGGAGATTAAAAATATACTTTCTGCGAGAGAATTATCTCATAAAAATGAAAATTTGGATATAAAAAATTATAATATAGAGATAAAAAACGTAGATTTTTCTTATGAAAAAGATAAGCAAGTCCTAAACAATATAAATATAAATATAGAAGAAGGAAGTGTGAATGCTTTAGTAGGCGAATCGGGTTCGGGAAAGTCGACTATTGCAAAACTAATTTCAGGATTTTGGGACGTAGATAGTGGTTCTATAAGTATAGGAAATGTAAATATCAAAGATATGTCCCTTGAAAAGTTATCTACTGTTATTTCCTATGTAGCACAAGATAATTTTCTTTTTGATATGTCAATTAAAGATAACATCAGAATAGGAAATAAAAATGCCAGTGATGAGGAAATAATTGAAGTATGTAAGAAAGCAGCCTGCCATGATTTTATAATGAACTTGTCAGATGGATATGATACAAGGGTAGGAGAAGCTGGTAAACATTTGTCTGGAGGAGAAAGGCAAAGAATATCAATTGCAAGAGCTATGATAAAGAATGCTCCAATAGTTATTTTAGACGAGGCTACCTCTTATATCGATCCTGAAAATGAAGCCTTGATTCAAGATGCAATATCAGAGCTTGTTAAAGGGAAAACTCTAATTATAATTGCCCATCGTTTAAAGACAATAACAGATGTAGATAATATATTTGTAATTAAAAATGGAGAACTTGCATGTAAAGGAAGTCATGAAGAGCTTTTGAAGGAATCAAAAGATTATCACAATCTTTGGGAAACTGCCTTGAAAGGAGAAGAAAATGCTTAGTGTTTTTAAAAAAATATGGAATTTTTCTATTGAAGAACAAGTGTATCTAAAAAAATCAATCTTTGCTAATTTTTTCGGTTCTATTTTTAATGCTCTACAATTTGCAGCCATTTATTATGCGATTTTTGGGATAGTAAACAAGGATATAAGCTTTAAAACAATAGGAATATCAAGTTTATTTTTATTAATTAGTATAGCCGGAGTAATTATTTCAAAAAATTCCTCTATGCTCAAACAAACACATGCCGGATATTTTATGGCTGGACACAAGAGAATTGAATTAGGTGAAAAAATAAAAAAAGTTCCCATGGGATTCTTCTCAAGTTTAAGTTTAGGAAATTTAACAACTATTGCGACTACTAACTTAGATAATGTAGAGACTTGGGTTCCAACTTTGTGTATTATGGTTTTCGGTGGCATGCTTAATGCTATTGTTTTTATCTTATCCTTATTTTTGTTTTCTTATAAGGTAGGTATTGTAGCAATAGTTGGTTCTATTGTATTTTTAATGATCATTGCTCGTATGCAAAAAAGGTCAAGTAAAAATGCAGATAAGATTCATGAGATTCAGGTATCACTTACCAAAGAAGTCTTATCAACATTGCAAGGAATGCAAATTATAAAATCATATAATCTACGAGGAAGTAATAATAAAAAACTTGACAAGAGCTTTGATAGTGCTAGTGAATATTCTTTTGATTTAGAAAAAACTATAATGCCATATAGTTTATTAGCTAAAATCATAATAGCTATAACAATTTGTTTGATGTTGTTTATTTCAATAAAATTATATTTTGTTGAAAATGGTCAAATAGTCAATACTATTATGATACTTATAGCAAGTTTTGTAATATTTGATGGGCTTATAACATCTGGCTCTGCTATGGCTATGCTAAGAATGGTTGAGAATGCAATAGATTCTTATTCTTATGTAAATGATATGGAAGATATGAAAGAAGGAAGTATTACAGAGCCAATAAAAAATCATGATATTGTATTTAAAAATGTCAGCTTTTCTTATGATGATAGACAAATTTTAAAAAATGTATCAGCAGAGATAAAAGAAAATACTATGACTGCCATTGTCGGACCATCTGGATCTGGTAAAACAACATTTTGTAATCTAATAGCAAGATTTTGGGATGTAAATTCTGGAGAAATTTTAATAGGTGGAAAGAATATTAAGGACTATAAGATAGAAAACCTTATGAATTCAATTTCCATGGTATTTCAAGATGTATATCTATTTGAGGATACAATTGAAAACAATATAAAATTTGGAAAACAAAATGCAAGCCATGAAGAAGTTGTAGAAGCTGCAAAGAAGGCAAGGTGCCATGAATTTATAGAAGCTTTACCAGAAGGATATGACACTATCATTGGGGAAGGTGGAGCAAGCCTATCTGGTGGAGAAAAACAAAGAATCTCCATAGCCAGAGCCATGCTAAAAGACGCGGAAATCATAATCTTTGACGAAGCAACAGCAAATATAGACCCAGAAAATGAAGATAAGCTTAAAGAAGCAATAGAATCATTAACAAAAAATAAGACGGTAATAATGATTGCCCATAGACTAAAGACAATTAGAAATGCTGACCAGATTTTAGTCTTAAAAGATGGAGAAATAGTAGAACGTGGAGATCATGAAGAACTGATTAAGAATGATGGACTTTATTCTGACCTTATCAATGCAAAAGCTAAGGCGGAATCATGGAAATTAAATAATTGATAGTAAGAAATATTAAAGTCTTTGAACAATAAAATTTAGAAAAGAGGATTTATGCCCAGTAGCATAAGTCCTTTTTTTAGTATGACGGGCATGTTCTAATGCTGGGGTGAAATTCCCTACAGAGCGTAGTTACCGACGAATCTAATAGCTACTTGCAAGTTTTAGATGGCGACATCTAGGAGAGAAGAAGCAATAGCGAAATCGTGGCTTGACGAACAGGAACAGAATACAAGGCGTAATAGGTGGGCAAGCTAGCCAAAGATAGCAAAGACCCAAAAGGTAACCGTAAACCCAAGGCGTAAATTCTGCAAGTAAACGATGAAAGTATTAGGGCTTATCCCGTGAGGTCTCACTAGCTGTATTTGGCAAGTGTAAAATGTATGAAACGGCAGCCCTTTTTGTAAACCACTTGCCAACCTCTAATTTTTCATCATCATAGACTCTTTCATTCGTTTACTTTCACCCCCAAACAGAATGAGGTGGGAGTGGTGGATTAGGCGATCCACTACGGCTTCCGTTAGAATCGGATCGCCAAAGACATGGTTCCACTGTCCGAATTGAAGATTGGTAGTAATGATAATGCTCCGTTTTTCATAACACATAGATATCACTTGAAACAGTAGTTCTGCACCTTGCTTATGCAATGGAATATAGCCTAGCTCATCTAATATTAATAGATCAAGCTTATCTATTCTGTTAAACAGCCTGGTCAACGTACCTTTTTCATTCGCTTCCAACAGCTCATTTGCCAATGAAGCAACGGTATAGAACTTCACTCGCTTGCCATACTTCTGTATGACATTGATTCCTATGAGCGTAGAGAGGTAGGTTTTACCTGCACCTACTCCACCATAAAAAATCATATTTTCCTTTGCCTCGATAAATTCTCCTTCTAATACCGATTCTTGACTTAACCCCTGACCCAATTGAATATCTGTCCAATCAAAAGGATTACCAGACACGTTCGGCAGCGTTGCCGTTTTGAATAATAGGTTTATCTTACGCTCCTCACGCTGTTCCACTTCCTTTTCAAAAAGTGTTAATAAGTATTGTTGAGGATCTTCTATGTTCACCGTATGGAAATTCTCACGAATCCAGCTGAGTTTTAATCGCTTTGCGTACTCCTGAATCATTTCATGCATTATGCCTGCCTCCTTTCAGAGGAAAAGAAGACATCATATTTCTTAATCCCTCGCTCAGCGACTGGCATGACAGGGATGCTAGGCTTCATCTCCAACGTATCACGATAACCTCGCCCGTGAATAAGTTGATGGAAAACCTGTTTGATTGATTCGGAAGATGGATGGCTCCTTTTAGAAGCTATCTCCAACGCTTCTGTTGCCTTTTCTAAACTATGTTCTTTCAGTAATGTTGATAATAGTTTGAGAGCTTCTTTCTTCTCCTCAACGGTGCATTCATTCAAATAGCTTCGCCAGCGTTCCGGTAATTGGCCATAGAACGTCGTATATTTCAAAGCTGTTGGCCTTGTGGCCATAAGAGATAGGTAGGGTTGCCATACCATTGATTTTGATGCATTTCCGTAGATTCGGTTATGTCTTACAATTTTTTCGTATCTATCCGAAAGGATAGTAACTTGATCATATGTGATTGCCACCAAGACTTTTTGTTTTGCGTAACGTGGGGAAGTGGAGTATTTTTTTGTATCCACTTGGACAAACCCATATTTATCAGCTTTCAAAGTTTCATAGCGTACACAACTATACTCCTTGGCCGGTAAGTGTAAAAATGCATGCTTATCTTCTTCGAATAATTTACTGATTTCTTCCTTTTTCTCATAATGTTGGCGATGACGATCTTTTTCAGCTTCTCCCCACAACTTGGTATTGAATTCGTCTAATTGAAATACTCTTCGTTCTGGTAAGAAGAAATTATTACGAACATACTTAACCATTGCTTCCACATGACCTTTTTCATTCCCTGAACCTGGATTACAAAATTCATATTCGAAACCGTAGTGTAAGACAAACCTTTCAAATCCCTCCGTCAGTTCACGTCTTCCATGAGGAAGAATCTTTTTCACCGCAGGTGATAAGTTATCAAAACGAACTCTTCTAGGTACACCCCCAAGGTGATGAAAGAGTCGTTTCATGCCTTCCAAGAAACAGTCTTGATTCTGGGACTCAAACACCTGAACCAGAAATGCATTACTGTACGGGAAAGACATAACCAGATACGGAAGTTCTATGACTTCTCCCTCTACCTTAAACGGTGCCTCTCCAAAGTCTACCTGGGCATCCCCTGGACTTGCTTCTAACGGAAGAGCTGCCTCATCGTTTGCTTCCATCTCTTCAAGTAATTCTATTTTCCGCTTAGAGACATATGCTCTCACCGTTCGGTCTGAACCTTTAAATCCACACTCTTCCTTTAATAACTCCCAAATACGCTTCGCAGTTCTCCGATATTTCTTTTTCTTCTTCAAATCTTCCCTCAACCACTGATCCACAATCTCTTTCACCGGATCCATAACCGGAGAGGGTTGATGTTTCCTTCCTTTCAATTCAGGTTGGAATTCATCTAGATCCGCATATTTCTGTACGGTTCTTGGGTCTCTATTTGTTCTTCTCGCAACCTCTGCATATGTATGCCCTTTTCCGTTCACTTGTTGTCTGATATAATTAATTTCAGTCACTTCTAACACTCCTAATCTACCTCCTGCCAGAATAATGGGTCCAACAGGAAGTGTAGTTAATTATTGAGTTGTTAGCAAGTGGCTTTTTCTTTTATGCATGGCCCTATAGGACATGCATAAAAGAAGTGCCATAACCTACATTTTTAGTTTGCCATAAACACACTAGCGAGCCAGTAGTAACAACGAATAGTGAGAAGTCAGCAGACTCCATAGTAGTGAAGAAGTTTCTGTAATAGAAATGGAGCGAAGGGAGGAACGATATTTATTGTAATATTTGAAAAGGATGTACTATGACTTGATGGAACACAAGGAATGACGTATTCATTTCTCAAGGTTCGGATACAAAAAGAATAAAGTTAAATAGAAGCATCAGTAATAAATAATATGATACAAGAAAATATTGAACCGCCGTATGCCGAACGGCACGTACGGGTGGTGTGAGAGGGGCTATAAATTAGCCCCTACTCGATTGTTCAAATTAATCATTGAAACTCAAAAATACTATAAAAAATAAAAACTTTGGTTACCAAAGAGGGCAAATTTCACTTTATAAAGTGAGGGGTATTTTGTCATCTTGCTATAAAAACAAAAATACTTTGAAGTGCCAATATTCTTGAAGTTGCTTATGTGGAATTAGCATATTTCAGATTTAATCCACTTATCAAGGTAAAAAAAATCAACTTATATAGGAGGTTAAAATGCAAGCAATAAAGATTTATAGCATGAGAGTTGCTATGTTATGTAGACTTTATGATCTTAAATTAATTAATGATAAGGAATATACAAAAATAAAAAATAGAATAGAAAATGATTATAACTTAGTGTAAAATAACTGTTGGTAAGCTAAAAGCAAAAAAGATAACCCTCTGCTATACTGTTAGTATCCAAAACACACAGAAAGTTAGAGGGTTATCC
This sequence comes from Globicatella sanguinis NBRC 15551, assembly GCF_001552295.1. Taxonomy (GTDB): domain Bacteria; phylum Bacillota; class Bacilli; order Lactobacillales; family Aerococcaceae; genus Globicatella; species Globicatella sanguinis. The sequence goes on from NZ_BCQX01000049.1 coordinate 12,414, forward strand.
ATGAATATTGTAACACAAGTTATGCAAGAAATTAGTAAAATGATGACAGATTTATATCATCAAGCGATTCAATCTTCTTATGATTTTACCACGATTTTAGCGACTAAACAAATAACCAAAAAAAGAAGCCACTATGTTAAGTGACTTCTAACTATTTATTGATTTAAACCGTTATAAATAACATCTAAATTCGTTTGTAAATACTTTAAATAGGTATCCGCGGGTGAACCTTTTTCACCGATTTCGTCGGAATAAACCGGCTCTTCATAAATCTCAACGCCCGTTTCCTTCGATACGGTTTGCATTGGACGTCTATCAACGTTTGATTCAACGAACAATACCGGTGGGTTATTATCTTTGACCCATTGAATCGCTGATTGAATTTGAGCGGGCGAACCATTTTCATCGGTATCAATTGCCCAAATATAACCATGATTTAAGTTAAAAGATTGAGTCATATATTGGAAAGCATGTTCGCTAGCAATAAAGTTACGCTGGTTACCTTCTAAACTGCCCAATTTTTCTTCATATTCATCGCGAATTGCTTCTAACTCTTTAATATAAGCTTCAGCGTTTTCTTGATAGACCACTTCATTATTTGGATCTTGTTCTTTTAAGACCTCTACAATTCGTTGAGCCATTTTTATACCTACGTTAGGATCTGCAAAGGCATGAGGGTTAATTTCTTGCCTTCCTTCTTCATCTTTTAAATATTGTGGTTCTACGTCTTTAGCAACTTCGATGAGTTGTTCTGGTGACTTCTTCACTGAATTAGCTAATTTCATAAACCAACCATTTTCGGATCCTTCTAAGTTTAATCCGTTATAAAACATTAAATCCGCGTCAGTCGCTTTCATAATGTCTTCTGGTAAAGGTTCATATTCATGAGGATCAGTTCCAACTGGAACTAAGTTATAGACTTCAATATGATCTTGGCCGATACTTTCTAACATATCAGTTAAGAGAGAAAAACTTGAAACCACTTTTAGCGGTTCATCTGCATGAGCTGTGGTTGCGATACTTAATCCCATCATTAAAATTAAGTTGATCGCACATAATACTTTCAATAAACGTTTCATTTAATCATACCTTCCTACTATTTAGATAATTTATGAGCTAAACGCCAGACGTAGCCGTTATTAGGTGCAAATAAAAAGGCTAAAACAAACATTACTGTGGCACATAATACAATCGCTGCTCCTGACGGAACGTTAATAACAAAACTAATATACAATCCGACCACTGAAGAAATAACACCAAAAACAGCCGAAAGAATTAACATATTTCGTAAGTTGTTTGTTAATAGATACGCTGTCGAAGCTGGTGTAATCAGTAAAGCAACAACTAAAATAGCACCAACAGCTTGCAGTGAGGCTACAGTAACTAACGTTAACGTCACCATAATTCCATAATGAATTAATTTAGTTGGGTATCCCCAAGCAGCCGCCATTGTTGGATCAAAGGTGGTAATAAGTAATTCTTTATAAAAAGCAACGACTAGAATGATAACAATCACACCGATTACCATCGTAATATTTCGGTCGCTGTCTTGAACCGTTAAAATATTACCAAACAAAATTTCTGTTAAGTCCGTGGCGCTTTGTGCCATTTGAATTAAAATAACACCGATCGCGAAAAAGGATGAAAAGACAATCCCTATCGCCGCATCGCTTTTAATTCGACTCGACTGTTGAACGAGACCAATCAGTAATGCTGTAATAAAGCCGGTGATCGCCGCTCCGATGAAAAAGTTCGTTCCCATCATATAAGAAATCGCCACACCGGGTAAAATTGCGTGAGAAATCGCATCCCCCATTAAAGCTAATCCTCTTAAAATAATAAAGCAGCCTAATATTCCGGCAATGACTCCAACCATCACTGAAGTTGTTAACGCTTTTTGTAAAAACTCATAGTCTTTTACTTGTTGGATGAACTGTTGGATTTGTTGCATCGAAAATACAGTCGACCAATTACTCATTTGATGCACCTCCTCCAACAAATTGGGTAGAGGTTAAAATGCTTTCGCCAAAGGCTTCGGATAAATACTGCGGAGTAAAGCACTCTTCAACCGTCCCATAAGCAATTAATTGTTGTTTAAGTAAAATCACACTATCAAAGTACTCCGCTACTTTACTTAAATCATGGTGAACAATTAATATTGTTTTACCATCTCCTTTCATTTGACGTAAAATTTTAGCGATAATGGCTTCACTTTTAGCGTCAATTCCTACAAATGGTTCATCTAAAAAAATATAACCCGCATCTTGAACTAAAACGCGAGCAAGTAACACTCGTTGAAATTGCCCCCCCGAAAGTTCACTAATTTGACGATGGGAATATTCTTCGAGTCCTACTTGTCTTAAGGCTTCCATCGCTTGGTCTTTTTGCTCTTTGGTGGGAAATTTAAATAACCCTAGTTGACGGTAAAACCCGATAGCCACCATATCTAAAACGTTAATCGGAAAATCATGGTCGATGTTATTCTTTTGTTCGACGTAAGATATTTTCTTTCTTACTTGACTCACATGCTGACCGTCATAGGTCGTTGTTCCGCTATGGGGAAGAATATTTAACATCGCTTTCATTAACGTTGATTTTCCCGCTCCGTTTGGCCCAATAATTCCAATTAGTTGCCCTGTCTTCAATTTAAATGAGACATCATCTAAGGCAAGGAATTTATTGTAGGAAACGGATAAATTATTCGCTTCTATCATATTATTCCTTCTTTCTTTTCTGAAACATTGTTTAGAGCAACCTAAATAATGTCCAGTAAAAAACAATAGAATATTCTATTGATTTATTTGTTTGTGTTTTTGTTCTCTTTGTTTAGGCTTACCTAAACTTTAACACATCCTTTTTTCTTTGTCAAGCATCTTGATCAAATTCATGCCACTTTTTTATACCCTCTTGAAACCGCTTGATATAGCGCTCTTTTTGAAATAATAGTTGGTGTAATCCTTGATATAGTTCGCTGGAAGTATTAATGAAAGATAGCTGGTCTTTTTGTTCAAATAAAGCCTCTTGAACCATTTCATGAGGTACTTGTTGGTAAATATCGTCTAAGTGATCTTTAATGTAATCTTTTAACCGCTCCACTCTTTTAGATTCAAACGCAGTAATTTGATCTAATTCACTTAAAGTTTGTCGGTAGGAACGGTTGCGAACCATTTGACCGTCTTGGACATAACAATACTCTTTTGTAAAAGGAGTCTGAGCACTTGGAAATGTTCCATGAATTTGATACCACCCATCATAAATACGATAATGATCTTCTTCTAAAGGAAGAAACTCACGTTTTACATGGTAAGTTTCATCGGGTCCGGTAATTTCAGCGATCCACTGTTTTTGATCTTGCGGGTGGGGAAGAAGTTCTAATTTTTGATAGAAATTTGTTGTCATCGTTTACCCTTAGTGTAAAATAACTGTTGGTAAGCTAAAAGCAAAAAAGATAACCCTCTGCTATACTGTTAGTAGCCAACACACACAGAAAGTTAGAGGATTATCCATGAATATTGTAACACAAGTTATGCAAGAAATTAGTAAAATGATGACAGATTTATATCATCAAGCGATTCAAGGGGAAGTAGACTTTTCAACGTGTATCAAAACCATTCGCGATACGATGCGTCAACTCTCAGTCGATTTAGGAGAAGATCTCTGTGCAACGATTGAGGAATCACTCTTTAAAAGCCCTGGAAGAAAAGCAAGATATCGTGTTCATCGTAGCCATGATGAAAAAACAATCTCCACACTGATCGGTGATATTAAACTTTCAAGGCGTTATTACAAAGATAAGCAAACGGGTGAGTTCTGTTACTTATTGGATGATTACTTATCGCTCACACCTCACCAGCGCGTGGATCTAGATTTAGAGGCAGCCATTTACGAGAAGGCCAGTAAGCATTCTTATCAAGCGACCCTGGATAGTTTCGAACATATCGGGATTCATAGTCGTCAGACCGTCAAGAATATTGTGCATAAGTATTGCCCGGATTCTGTTACGTTGCCGGTGGGAGAAAAACGTCAAGTAGACTGCCTATACATTGAAGCTGATGAAGACCATGTAGCCT
>NZ_BCQX01000050.1 GCF_001552295.1 Globicatella sanguinis NBRC 15551
AATTTGACACTATCTGAAAAGAGGCATTAATTGTATTAAAAAAGGTACTATGCTAAAGTGGAGTAAACTATTGAAATAACAACTTTGTTAAGAGGGAGGAAACTTTATGCAAGAAAATCAAACATTTTACTATGAGACGCAAAAGATGTTACAAGCAGCATATCGGGAACTTTCGGTAGAAGATTATCAATCGACCGTTCATACCATGTTAGAGCGACTATCTGACCGACCCGCTACTGCCTTGGAGTTAGGTTGTGGGGTGGGCTTGGCTGCCATTTCTTTGAGTGATTTGGATGTTGAGGTGACAGCTATTGACTTTGAGCCTACGGTGCACCAAATTGCGCTCGAGAATCAAGCGAAGTATGCAGCGCAGGTCAATTTTTTAAGGGAAGATTTTTATCAATTTGATGCCCAGTCGCAATTCGATTTAGTCTATTATTTAGATGGGTTTGGTATTGGCGCGGATGCGGATCAGTTGAAGTTATTAAAACGGATTAAAGAATGGCTGAAACCAGACGGAAAAGCATATATTGAAGTCTATAATCCGAATCATTGGCGGAAAGCAGATGGTGTCACATTACCTTTAATCGAGGATGTCTCACATCATTATTACTATGATGAGGCTGCGCATGAAATGATTGATATCTGGAAGAGGGAAGGCACGGATGAAAAGTACACTCAACGGTTGAAATGTTACTTACCAGAAGACTTCGAGCGAATGGCTAATGAAGCAGGATTCGAAGTCCTATCGCTATATCCAGAAGGAAGAATGGATTATCAGGCAATGCAGTACCATCCACAAGCGTCATTGTCAGATTGTCTATCATATTGCGCTGTAATCGTCCCAAATAATTAATTTGAACGTTAAAAATAAAAGTCTCTTGTAACAAGGGGGATAGAGCCTTTTAGAAATTAGGGAGTGGGCCAGAAGTAGAAAATTAAATAAATTTTCGCTTCGTTCTACATTTGCACTTATAAATCTCGAATCGAAAAAGCGATAAATCGATGATTCATGCAAGGAGAGCTTAATGAATGTGAAGCGCAGGTCTTACTACTAGCTGTTAGGAAAAATGTGTCAGACAAGCAATAAAAATTTCAGTATCTATACTTATGAGGAGCAAGTAGTATGTGTATGTTTTGTGATATAGTCAAGCGTCAGCAAGTAGCTTATGTTGTGGATGAGACGGAAAAAACGATGACGATTCTGGATATTGAACCGGCCAATGAAGGGCATGTACTGATAATCCCTAAGATTCATGTCGATTCTATTGTCAATCTTCCTGACGCCTATGTGCAAGAAATTACCAGCGTGACTCGAAGAATAATTAAAGCCTTCACGACGGTATATCATGCATCAGGTTATGGCATAATGCAGAATGGTGGAGCAAACTGTGACTTTGGTCATTTTCATCTCCATGTTTTCCCAAGGTATGAAGATGACAGCTATGATTGGCTTTACCCAGAAGGTATCAAAGAAGTATCAGAAGCTGTTGTCGCAAAATTGAAAGATGCTTTGTAAATAGATAAGAGACTGTCATTATGCGCATTAACGTTGGTCATATTAAGTTGTCTCATTTAGTTATTAGCGATAATATATAGTTTAGAGGAAGCGAACTTACACTTATGTTTTAAAACTGAGTGTAGAGGATGCTTCTTTTTATATTCGAAAAATATAGTTTAGATAGAGAAAGCACCAATATCGTTTTGATACAAAAAGGCCGTGATTTTCTCTATGACTCAAGTAACGATAGTACAATGTTGAAATTAGGAAGGTGCATGGCTAAAATGAATATACAAAATTTTGTCAATCAAACTTTGTATATTCAATAAGTATTCGCCTGTTCATTAGGCAGTTGAGTGCTTAGTGATGGTGTAAAAGCTTACAAGATATGCTAGAATATAGATTAATGAAAGTTTGATGATTGATGTTGAACTGAAAATAATTCATGACGTGGGAGAGAAATGCTTGATGGATAGTAATGAAGTAATTATCAAAAGTAAAAAACGAGTTCAAAAGCACGGAGAAGTTTTCACTCCCAAGCGTATTGTTAAAATGATGCTCGATCAACCAGGAATTAAGGAAGCTTGTGAATCTCTAACTGCCACCTTCTTGGAGCCATCAGCTGGAGAAGGAGCTTTCTTAACGGAAATACTCAAAAGAAAGCTTGAAATAGTGAAAGAAGACTATAATGAAAATCTGAAAGAATACGAAATTTACTCGTTGCTTGCTTTGACAACACTATATGGGATAGAGCTTTTGGAGGATAATGCCCAACGGTGTGTAATGAATATGTATAATGTCTATATTGATTATTATCGAGAAGCCGCAGAGGGACACCAAAGACAAGTTCGCGATAAGATTTTTCGAGCTGCTCAATATATCATTTCCAAAAATATTGTTCAAGGGAATTTTTTGACAAAGCAACAAGTGAATGGTGATCCGATAATCTTTACTGAATGGAAACTTTTAAAGATGCGACCTCATCAGAAGAAGATAAAAATTCAAAGAACAGAATATAGTTTGGAAGAAATTGCCGAGAAAATTGAGCATGAACCTGGCTACATCCATGGAAGTTTGTTGCCTGAAGAAGATAAACAGTTAAGTTTATTCGATTTATTTGAAGAAGAGAAATTTGATGATTCACAAGAAAAAAACTATCGTTACTTGCCTTGTCGAATTGAAGATGTCTATTTAGAAGAAGTGGAGGAAATCGATGAATCGAACACAAATTAAACCATTTGAAGAGCTTAATCTAAAAATTTATGGGTATACATTACCCCAAGTTCCTGACCATGACGGTTATATTAAAATTGGCGAGACTTCACGCGAAGTAGAAGCACGGATTCAGGAACAAGTGGGAACCGCTGGCCTAATACCAGATATTAAATTCCATCGTGTAGCTCAAAGAAAAGATGGACAATGGTTCCATGATAGTGACCTTCACCGATATCTGACATCACGTGGTGTCCGTCGCCATAATTTTGGTACTAGTGCTAATGAATGGTTCTACTTTAATGGGCAGATTGAAAGAGCGGAGACTTTAACGGACGAGTTTATTCAATCAGGCGCTAGTAAGCAACAAGTAACCATTGAACCGATGGATTATGAGCTTCGCAGTGAACAGGCTGAAGCTGTTGAAGAAACATTGACTTACTATCGACAGGTAGGCAATGAACGAGAATTCTTGTGGAATGCTAAACCTCGTTTTGGTAAGACGTTAACAACTTATGATTTGATGTTGCAGTTAGGAGCTGTTAATACACTCATTGTTACTAATCGTCCAGCAATTGCGAACTCTTGGTATGAGGACTTTCATAAATTCATTAGCCATAAAGAACCTAATATGAAGTTCGTTTCCGAAACGGATGCTTTAAAAGGTAAAGGTATGACACGGGATGAATTTGTCGAGTTTGCAGTTTCAGAAGAGGCTGAGGACGCTAAACAAGTGACGTTTATTTCATTACAAGACTTGAAAGGGGCTCGTTTTGCAGGAGGGCCTCATAAAAAGTTAGACTGGGTAGCTCAAATATCTTGGGATCTTTTAGTAATTGATGAAGCACATGAAGGGGTAGATACACGCAAGACAGATCGAGCATTCGATAAAATTAATCGTGATTTCACGCTTCATTTATCTGGAACACCTTTTAAGGCAATTGCGAATGAGAAGTTTGCAGTGGATCAGATTTATAACTGGTCCTATCTTGATGAGCAACAAGCTAAGGCGAACTGGGATCCGACACTTGATACCAATCCTTATGAAAAATTACCAACCTTAAGTCTTTTTACTTATCAGATGAGTAGTCTCGTCCAAGAACGACTACAAAAAGGTGCGAATCTAGAAGAAGATGGCAATATGGATTATGCATTTGACTTGAATGAGTTCTTCGCAACGAAAGACAATGGACGTTTTGAGTATGAGGCGAGTGTCGTTAAGTTTTTGGATAATTTGTCGCAAGGTAAGATGCCTTTTTCACCGACGGAGTACCGTCATCAATTAGACCACACATTTTGGCTTCTACCGAGAGTCGCAGCAGCCAAGGCTCTTGAAGCGTTATTGAAAAAACATCCGGTCTTCAAAGATTACCAAATCATCTTAGCTGCTGGGGATGGAGAAAGCCTGATTGATAGTGAAAGTGAGTTAGAACAAAGTCAAGAAATTAAGAAAAATCAAAGATCATATGATAAAGTCAAAGCAGCGATTGCTAAATATCCTAAGACGATTACCTTATCTGTTGGACAACTTACGACGGGAGTAACGATTCCCGAGTGGACAGCTGTATTGATGTTGTCAAATATTAAGTCACCTGCGCTGTATTTTCAAGCCGCATTTAGAGCGCAGAATCCTTATGAGTACGAAAAGGATGGTCAACTCTTCCGTAAAGAGAATGCTTATATTTTTGACTTTGCGCCAGAGCGCACGCTGATTCTCTTTGATGAATTTGCTAACAACCTAACACCTGGTCAATCGGAGACGACGAAGCGACGTCATGACCAGATTAAAACATTATTGAATTTTTTCCCAGTGATTGCAGAAGATAATCAAGGTGAGATGAAAGAGCTCAATGCCGAGGAAGTGCTAACCATTCCGCGTCAAATTAAAGCGCATGAAGTGGTTCGCCAAGGCTTCATGTCTAACTTGCTCTTCAATAACATTGTAGGGATTTTTGGTGCACCAAAAGAATTGGTTGGAATTCTTAATAAGATTAAGCCAGAAGAAAATAAGAAGCATGCGAAAGAAACACGGCCAATTGATTTACAGAATCCAATGCTGAATGATCATGGTGAAGTTGAAATCCCTGAAGAAATCGTGATTAACCGAACTCGAGATATCTTTGGCGATAAAGTTTTTCAAGTCGAAGACAAGCCTGAATCTGTAACGGTGACGGACTTAACTAATCGCTTCATGGATAGTATTAAAGATGACTTCGATGAATTAAAAGATCAATTTGACTTGAATACAACCCAGACAAATCGTGTTCAAGATAATGTCCGACGAAATATCAAAGATGTGGTTGAGCAAGAAGTGGACTACTTTACAACCCAGACAACTTATATTCAAAAAGACTATAATGAAGCACTTGTAGATCCTAAGAATACCAAAACTATGGTGGAACTTGATGAAGAACGACAAGCTAAAGAAAGAGAACTTCGCCAAGAGTTCCAACAAAATATTCAAAGACGCACTCAAGAAACTTTGGAGAAAACAGTTGAGACGGAATATAAGAAAGTTGAAGAACGCAAGAAAAATCAAACTGAACAAGATACCCGCGTTCATTTACGTGGATTCACTCGGACGATTCCGGCCTTCCTCATGGCTTATGGCGACCGCGATACAAGGCTAAATAATTTTGAACAAAACATTGACCCAAATACTTTCTTGGAAATCACCTCAATTACGATTGAAGAATTTAAGAAATTACGGGATGGATTCAAGTATATAGACGATGAGGGTCAAGAACGTGAATTTAAAGGCTTCTTTGATGAAACCGTCTTTAATGCGAGTATTCGAGAATTCTTTGATAAAAAAGACGAGTTAGCGGATTACTTTGATGAGAAATTATCTGAAGATATTTTTGATTATATTCCGGATCAACAGACCAATCAGATATATACGCCACGAGGTGTCGTTAAATTGATGGTAGACAAGTTAGAAGAAGAGAACCCTGGAATCTTTGAAAATAAAAATATGAAGTTTGCGGATTTATATACGAAAAGTGGACTCTATCTAACTGAATTAGTAAAACGACTGAATGAAGGATTAGCTGGTCAAATTCCTGATCAAGCAGAGCGGATTAAGTGGATCTTAGAAAATCAGGTCTATGGGGTGGCACCAAGTAATATTATTTATAATATTGCTAAAAATTATGTCTATGGCATTCATGGAGATATTGATACCCGTAACTTGGTTCAATGGAATATGGCAAAATCCGCTCAAGAAGGAACGATGGAAGAAGATTTAATCAAAGCCTATGGAGGTGAAAAAGTGAAGTTTGATGTGATTGTAGGGAATCCGCCGTATAGCGAAGAGGATGGTGGAGCTCAGGCAAGCTCTACGCCTTTGTACAACTCTTTTATTGAAGAAAGTATCAAGCTAAATCCTGATTTGATGAGCTATATCATTCCAACAAGGTGGTATGTCGGAGGAAAAGGGCTGGATAAGTTTAGAAGCATTATGCTAAATAATAAACATATCTCGCAACTTCATGATTTTTTAAATCCAAATGAAGTTTTTCCAAATACAAATATACGTGGAGGCGTATGTTTCTTTGTATGGAATCAAAAATATGATGCTGAGAAGAATAAGACTCGAGTTGTGACTTATAAACATCAACGTGTCATAAATGATGTTATACGTCCTCTTAAATTAGGCGATTTAAATTTATTTATTCGAGATAATTTTGCGCCTGGCATATTAGAAAAGCTTACAAGTGATTTAAAGTTCGATGATTTTTCAAGTTACGTATCTCCCCGTAAGCCGTTTGGATTACCAACAAACTTTAATAAAAGTAAAGCTTATAAAGAATTGCCAGATGATTTAGTAAATCCAATTGTTTGTTATAGCAAAGGTTTCAAAAAAGGGTATATCGAGATAGAAAATATATCAACTAGAAACGATTGGATTAAAGAGTGGAAAATTTTAACATCAAGAGCTAATAATGTAGGAACCGAATTGCCAGATGATAACGTTAATACACTTATAGCAGAGCCCAATTCTGTATGCACAGAGTCTTATGTTGTAATTGGTGGGGGGAAAAACTTAGATGAAATAGCATGCGAACATATTGTTAAATATATTAAAACTAAATTTTTCAGATATCTTCATGGTCTTGCAAAAGCAAGTCATGATGCCACTTCAAAAACTTATCAGTTCATTCCTATTCAAAATTTCACTTCCAATTCCGATATTGATTGGTCAAAATCCATTCCGGAAATTGATCAACAACTATATGCAAAATATGGGTTAAGTGAAGAAGAAATTCAGTTTATTGAAGAGAACGTTCAACCAATGGAATAAAAAAGTATAAACAAAGTGGTTAGAAACCCTGATGATTTTCATTTGATTTCGCACTATATACACACTCATTTAGAGGAGACTACAAGCGTATGAATATTACAAAGCACAAAAACGTGTACCAAATAGAGGAATGCGGAAAGAGACTGGCTACAATCAAGACCTATCGCAATCAACATCATTTGAGGAATTGTTATATTCAATTTGATTTGAATGGTAATGAAAAGATTAGCGATGCGTCGATTTTACAGACGATTGCAGTCGAAATGAAGTGTCCTCTACAAGCAATGATAGCTTCTTCTGAAATTCAGAAAGCTAATTTCCTAAAGGGACAGGGCTTTAAAAAGGTGAGAGTATGTCATGAAGTAGAAGTCGAAAAGAATGACTTAGCTGCAATCGAATCTTTTCAACAAATGACGATATTCAAAGCAAGTCGTGGTGATGCTGACTATCTAGCTTGTTGTGAGATGCTCTTTAAATATTATAAAGCAGCTCACGAGTCGATTAACCCTTTAACTTCCCCATTTGAAGATTTTATAGCGTTAATACCTGATGAAGTTCTCTATGTAAAGAACAATGATGAAATCCAACACGCTGCATTCGTAGAAGATGAAGAAATTGCTTATGTCAGTTCGATTGATGAAAAGACATTTGTACGGTTTGCATTAACAGTTGTGAATATGCTCTTTGAGGTTTATCCGTCGATTAATTTTGAAGCAGATAATACGGATTGGGCAACGATGGCCTTAAAAAATCTGTTCGATGTTGAGAATACGGAGACTTTTGATACATGGATCTATGAGAGCAGTGGGAATTAAATTTAACTTATTCGAATTAATCAAACAATCAAAAAGCATTACAAAGGATACAAAAATGCGAAAAATTTTATTTATTTTAGTTTTAGTCTGTATTACAGCAGTATCAACATTAAATGTACTGTTCAGTTATCAGATTCAATTCATTATTGATGCGCTGACACATCAAAATCAGACCGCATTTATGAATAATATTTTATGGATGATGTTGATTATGGTCTTATTATTAGTCATTGAATATTTTAGACAATATTTTAATACGCGATATCTTAATCAGGTTGGCTTATCGATTCACAAGACAATTATTACTAAGCTTTATAATCTTAATTTTTTGGATTATAAAAGTAAATCCAGTGGTGAGTACCTCTCCATTTTGAACAATGACATCGATAAAATTAAGACTTTTCATTATGATGCGATTATTTCTTTGTACCAAGGAGTTATCACATTTATTATTGCTTGTATGGCGTTGTTCTCGTTAGATCCATTAACAGCGGGATTAATTATTATTGTATCGATTTTTCCGATTTTGATTCCTTATGTGTTCAAACATCAAACGCGTAAGAACAAAAACCAACTTTCTAAAAATCAATCCATCTATAATACTTATTTGAAGGATTTTGTAACAGGTCTTTTAGATATTAAAAACTTTAGAACATCAAATATTTTTGCGGATAAAGTGAATGAAAAATATGATGAGGTTAATCAAGCTGATCAAAAAGGTGTAAAACTTACGGCGCTGATTAATGTATTGATAGGCTTATTTTTCTATGGGTGTGTGGTCTGCATTTTATTGGTAGGAGGACGACAAGTCTTAAATGGCTCGATTACCGTTGGGGCACTGGCTTCGATTATTGCTTTGTCTAATGAACTTGAAATGCCAGTCAATTTGATTGCGGATAATTTATCAAGCATCCACTCTGTCAAAGACATTAAACAAAAGTACGATGCACAGGGTGAACGTGCAACTGACGATGCTCCAACAACTACTCATATAGAGTCGTTGCAGCAGATTGATATTCAAAATCTCGCATATTCGATTAACCATCAAAAGATTTTTGAAGATTTTAATTATCAATTTGAACGAGGGATGAAGTACCTGATTGTCGGCAGTAGTGGTAAAGGAAAATCTACTTTAGCTTATTTGATTACAAAAAATCTTGATCCGGACCAAGGAACCATTCTATACAATCATATGGATCGTCAGCAAGTCAGTTACCAAGAAGTTCAAGACCATATCGGCTTAATATCACAACATTCGATTATTTTTGCGGATACAGTATTAAATAATTTACACTTATATCGGGATTTACCGGTTGAATTGACTCAACAATTGTTAGAACAATTTGGTTTGGATGAGAGGTTTAATGATTGGGACGAGTTGATTATTGAAGACGGCAATCTTTCTGGCGGTCAGAAGCAACGTATGATAATCATTCGAGCCCTCTTGCAAAATAAGAAATTTATCATTTTGGATGAATCATTATCAGCCTTAGATAAAGAGAATTACCATCGAATCGAAAATTATTTGCTTGATCAAGTTGATATTTGCTTGATTAATATTACACACAGAGATTCGAGCAATCTTAGTAAATATGACCAAGTGCTGGATTTGGATCAGTTGATCTAATGCTAAAATATAGTAAGCCACACTCTTCCTGACGCTTATATGCAAGAAATTACCAGCGTAACTCGAAGAATGATTAAAGCCTTCACGACGGTATATGATGCATCAGGTTATGGCATAATGCAAAATGGTGGAGCAAACTGTGACTTTGGTCATTTTCATTCAAATAACCTTTATCAAATTTTCACTTATGTAAAAAACCGTGAATATCAATTTGGTGAGGTTGTGAAATATTAGTAAAGGGAAAAGAATTGAGTTTAAGAAGTCGATGATGGATTGCGTTTGGTAAATAGGGTGGTACCTATACGCATAGAGAGTAATCTTACTATGTGGATAGGGGGAAATACGAAAATCCATTCCTTGAAATGAACAGAAAAACGCATCTATCTCGAGTCGATTTGTGTCCAATGGTGAAGGATTTTGTAGAAAGAATGAGCTTTTTTAACAAGAAAAATTAATAATATTTGAAAAATTGAGGTGGATATATGAGTATTTGGGAAGAGTTGAAACTCGTTCATTTGGCAAGTAATGCGTCTTTTCATAGAGGAATTTCCTACCATCAAAATAAGGCTGTTTTAAATGGAACTTGTTGTGGCGAGGGTATCTATAAAGGGGAAGTTAAAGGCTCTAATGAAAATGTGTATCATGTTTCAATTGATATTAATCATCCCAGAAAGTCAAAATGTAATTGCCCGTTTGCTAATGGGAGAAGAGTGGTTTGTAAGCATATGGTAGCATTATACTTCTACTATTTTCCTAAACAAGCGGATGCCATTATCGCAGAGATAGAAGAAGAGAAAAAAGCAAAAGAAGATGCATACAATGAATGGGAAAAGGAATATCAAAAAGAGCGACAAAAAGAGCTTAAAGAAATTACAGCTTATGTAAATAGTCTTAGTGTTGAACAGGTCAGAGAAAAATTAATCGAAGCCCTTTTAAATGAATTTGATCGTGATTTCCCGGATTATGAAGATGATTATGATTACGATGACTATTATTATTAATAAATAGTGTAAGTATTTAAAAAGTGCAAATAATGGGCAATACCGTAGATAGAAAGAATAAGCGTTGATAATCAAAGGATTTTAACTTCGTCTGCCTACCTTGGCGCATTTGAGTAGGATTTAAATATATTCGAAGAATGTAACTTAAGGACACGTAATCACCGAACAGTTAATTAATTAGAAGATAAGCTGGGACCAAAACTATTCAGTTTTTTCCCAGCTTTTTTTCGAGCACTTCAATATTTTAATTGTATGATAAAGATCTTATTTTTAGAAAATAATACTTCACCAATCGATAATTCTCATTCTATTAGGATACTAAAATAGTTTGAGAGAAAATTTAAAATGAGAGTTATGTCACAATCATCTACTTCTCTGATAGCGATATGTTAATAAAAAATCATATATACCTCCTTTAGGGAGATGAAGTTTGGGGTTATGTTTAAATAACCCCCCTTATGGTGATATAATTGTTGTGAAATAAAAATATACCACGGGAGAAAAATAATGATAATCAGAGAACGAGAACTTAACTGGTTAAAAGAATGGAAGAATAAAGATTTCATAAAAGTCATTACAGGTGTTAGAAGGTCTGGAAAGTCTACCATTATGTTTCAATATAAGGATTGGCTAATAGAAAATGGAGTAACTGAAGAACAGATTATTTATTTGAATTTTGAAAATCTAGATACTTTAAAATTTCAAGATAGTGTAGCGCTTCATTTACAAGCTGTCAGCTAGGGAAACCGCGGTATTAATACCTAGGAGGAATTAGCGAAATAGCTTATTTGTAATCCATATATAGTACCAGTCTAAAGCCAGTAAATTAGTACCACAGAAAGTAGGAATTGAAGATGATTAGAGGGTTTAAATTAGAAGATCTTGATCAAGTGATGAAAATTTGGCTTGATAGCAATCTTGAGTCACATCACTTTATAAATCGCGAATATTGGATAGCTAATGCACCAATGGTTAAAGAACAACTGTTAGGTGCTGAAATCTATGTTTATGAATATGAGAATAAAATTGTAGGCTTCGTTGGGTTGCAAGATAATTATCTTACGGGGATTTTTGTAGATAAGAGTATGCGTTCTAAAGGCATTGGCAAGCAATTACTAGATTATGTAAAAGGGCTTCGTCAAGAATTGCTGCTTACGGTATATCATGAAAATGAGAGTGCCGTAAAATTCTATAAACGTGAAGGATTAACGACTATCTCACAGGAGATGGATGAAGTCACCAATAATCTGGAACTTTTAATGCAGTATAAAGCTTAAGATTTTACGGATTAACCGGTATAGAACATAATCAGACTTATGGGCATCTCGAGGTTAGATAAAATAAAAAATTCAAGATAATACCGTAAACAGAGAGCAAACAAACGAAGCAAAATTCAATCGATTTTCTACTGTTTGCCACTGCTTAAGATAATGGAATTGTATCTGGCTAAACAACAAAAGCTATGTCTCTACAAAAAATATTTCAACACAAAAAGAGAGTCTAAGTGGCATGCTCAATAGCGTTGCACTTAAACCCTCTTTCTTGATGAGTCGGATTATGGCTGAATGGATTTATGCTGAGAGTCAGTATAAATATAATCGAATAACAGATTTACAATCGTTTCGTATTCTTCATAGCTAAAAGATTCTTTGAAATGATCGTAATCATTGATACTGCCATTGCCAATACAACAGGTACAGCAACGACCAAGATGAGCCCCATTATGCGGTGGGCGCGTATTGACTAGAAATACCCAATCATGTTCAGTAACATCACCACTCTGACTTCTTCGAAATCTTAAATGTGGCATAATATCAAACTTTTTGATTCCTTTAATAAACTCGTCAAAACTACTCTTCATTTCTGGTAACAAACGAACCACTCCTAGTTATTTATTCAATTAAAAAAGCACAACGAGATTCGTCGTGCCAAATAACTGGGTTCGACTCATCTATCTCTTTCGAGTTGGATTTAGCACCTTGCCAATGGTAGGTTGCTGAAGCGTCATGGGGCCAATTCCCTCTGCTTGCTCTGGATAAGTTGTGATTTTTAATTGTATATTGATATTATCATTTATTAAGCGATATTTCAATGTTTATTTTTTACGTTAGATGAAAGTCGTTTTAAATTGGCTAAATAATAAACTTCAACGCAGTTACTTCGATAGCGACGTAGAACAGACTATTGTTGCGTTTGAACGTCGCTTATTATCAGTTAAAAAATCGGTTAATTTCTACTTTAGCTGTTTCAGGCGAGTCTGATCCATGAATCAGATTATAAGTGACATCCGTTGCATAGTCTCCACGAATCGTACCGGGTGCCGCTTCAAAGACATTCGTTGGTCCCATCATGGCTCTCATGCCTTGAATTACTTCTTCCCCTTCTACCACCATGCCAAAGACAGGGCCTGATAACATAAACTGTTCGAGCCTAGGATAAAAAGGTTTGTCGATCAGATGAGCATAATGTTCGGCAATAATCGATGTGTCAAGGGTCATTAATTTGGCTTGTACCATACGGTATCCTTTCTTTTCAATCCGCGAAATCACTTCTCCCATCAAGCCGCGCTTCAAGCAGTCTGGTTTTAACATGATGTATGTTTGTTGACTCATGATTTAATCACTCTCCTAAACCTTATTTTCATTATTATACCAAGAAAGTGATGATAATGCCTTTGATATGGTGCTAGCATATTCATTTATGATGCCAGGTTATGTCACGTGTGTGCCTTTATCAAAATTTAGAACAGCTGTGTACTGAGATATGATTATGGCAACACGATTTCTAACGCCATGACGATGGATTGCGTGCAATAAGACGTCAGCAATTGCTTGATACCAAAATCGTTAGTAGGTGCTGGTTAACTCCCCATAGTATTTTAGTTTTGAGTTTCGAAAAAATAGTTTTAATAAAACAACGGGAAATATTGTGAATTAGAAAACCAATAATACATTAAATAGTATTCGATTTTTGAGGACGTTTTTTAGTTATTATTCAGGTTGCTTGTGAAACGAATTTAAAATTACAAGTAAAATGGATCATTTTATTCTGGTTATTTTCATTCACAAGCCCGTGTCTCATTTTGAGACACATTTTGCTTAATTATTAAGAATATATAAAGTTTAGCGAAGTATTTTTCTAAAATTTATGAAAATGAAAATAACATTCAAAAAAGGCTGTTTTTGTGTCTCAAAATGAGACATACTGAAAATTTATGAAAACAAAAAATGCATCATTTTGTCATTTTTATTAGTTTTGTTGTGTTTGGAATGCTTACATTGTTCAATTAGCTTTCTGATGAAAATATTTTACATCGTTTTGAAAAATGAAACTTTGTGAAAAAGCCATCCTTTGGATGGTTAGATAACGAAAGGAAATTGGACAAAACTTCAACAGTGACGTTGGTAATATCTGATTAATTGATAATCGAAATAGTTGACTGGCGTCAGACGGAGTCGAAAGATTAGTTGATACCAACCAAATTGTGTACAGCATCAAAAGCATAACTCATTTTATTTGCTACTTCATCTCAATCCCACTTGTTAAGTATTAAATATATTTTTTTGAAATTTCAATCATCAGAAATGTCTTGTACTAACAAACTAAAAAAATTCATATATAAGTCTTTTTAGATGCAAGTTTTTTTGATGAGTGTTAAGATGAATATGTTACCGGTTTAAAATGGTTATAATAAACGAGAGGAGACTTTTTTATGAAGTACGTAGTAGTTGGAACATCGCATTTTGGATTTGAAGCGGTACAGACTATCTTGAAGCAAGAACCGAGTGCAGAGATTCATTTATATGAAGCAGGTGACCACGCGTCCTTTATGTCTTGTGGTGCTCAGTCTTATCTTCAAGGTATTGCTCAAGCATTAGACGAATTGCATTTTGCAACCAACCAATCTTATGCTGATCAAGGAATTCATATGCATTATTCAACAGCAGTAGTGGGGATTAATCCTGAGGCTAAAACAATTCAAATTAAGGATAGTGAAGGTGAGAAGGAAGAAAGCTATGATAAGCTCCTACTCAGCCCTGGTGGCTTTGCACCTGTTCCTAAATTTGAAGGGTACGATTTAGAAAATGTTCATACTTTCCGTGGGCGTGAAGATGCAGGAACCGTTAAAGAACGAATGAAATCTAGTAAAAAAGCAGTCGTCATTGGGGCAGGCTATATTGGTGTTGAAGTGGCGACGGCCTACACAGAAGCAGGAATCGAAACAGTTTTACTAGATGGTCTAGAACATATTTTACCAACTTATGTTGATCCGGAATTAGCGACTGTATTAGAAAATCATGCCAAAGAAAAAGGCTTGACTTTCAAAGGTCAAGAAAAAGTTGAGAAATTAATCGGTGAAGACGGCAAAGTAACCGGCGTTGTAACGGATAAAGGAGAATATGAGGCTGATACCGTTGTTATTGCAGTAGGAGTTAAACCAGATACCGAATGGTTAAAAGGAATTGTCGATATCGATGATCGTGGATTTGTAGAAATCGATGAATTCATGCGCACTTCTGTAACAGACATTTATGCGGGTGGGGATGCAACTAAAATTATGTATGCACCGACCGGCAAGAAAACTAATATCGCTTTAGCAACGAATGCTCGTCGTCAAGGAATTGTGGCGGCTTTACATGCTTTAGGAAAAGAATCATTAGTGAAGATGATGCCTGTATCAGGTACTTCTGCTTTACATGTTTTCGATTATACGGTTGTTACAACAGGTTTAGGGCATGTGAGTGCGGATAGTTATGATGGTAAGATTGCTTCAGCTTATTGTGAAGAAAAAGTTTATCCAGACTTTATGCGTCGACCAGGTACGGTTCATATGAAGATTTACTTTGATGAAGACACGCATGTGATTTTAGGCGCACAATTTGTTTCTATTCATGACGTTGCGGATTCCATCAACGCGTTATCCATCGCGATTAATGCTAAATGGACGTTAGAACAATTAGCAATGGTAGACTTCTTCTATCAACCAAATTATGACCGTCCATGGCATTATGTACAAGTGCTTGCTCATCAAGCTTTAGGAAATCAATTTGGTGGGGCAGACAAGATTTTATTCTAATTCAAACGAATTAATTTCTGCACTCTATTGTGGAAATGAGGCTGGGCAAAAACTTTTTAAATTCTGTTCAGCCATATCTATTTAATTCAAAGCGCAGTGGTTGAGTGGTCTCAAATGGCGTCTAAACGACTT
>NZ_BCQX01000051.1 GCF_001552295.1 Globicatella sanguinis NBRC 15551
AGTGATTTAGATAAGCCATCGATACCCTCTCTCTTGAATGTCCGTAACCAATTGGCGATCAAACTTGGATTATTTATACCAAATTGTTTCCCGACTTCGCGATAGCTTAACGTTGTATTCAAGTATAATTCTATCGCATTTAACTTCATTTCGACAGTATAATGACGCTTAGTCGTTTTTACGTGAAGTCCATCTATGCCAAAATCCTGGTAGTTCTGGATCCATCGTTTAATATCAGATTTGCCTATTTGATATTTCTTTGCAAGTTGTTTGTAGCTTCTAGCTCCTGCTTCATATTCTGCAACAACTTGAAGCTTAATCTCTAAATTATATTTGCTCATAAATTAACCCCCAAAAAGTTAGATTTTTGGTCTAGCTTTTGGGGGCAGCTCATTCAAGACAATCTTTGAGGATTTTTTTAAGTCCTATTAAATCAACATTATAAGGGTATTTATTTTCATTCAATAAATTTTTTTGAGTCAATAGTTGACAAAAGATTTAAACTAGTATAAACTTTGACTATCAAATAGTTTGATTATCAAACTAAATGAAAGAGGTGAATTTTACGAATGGATTTTGAGATCATTGATGAGGTTAATTCTTATTTAGTCCGTATTTTTAATGAAATAATGCAAATAGAAGAAGAATCACTAAAATCAAGTGAGTTCAAAGATATTACAATTAAAGAAATGCATACGATAGAAGCCATTGGATTGGTAGATAATCCAACTTCTAGTCAAGTAGCCAATAAGTTAGGAATTACGGTAGGGACATTGTCCGTCTCGATTCAAAATTTAGTCAAGAAGGATTATGTTGAACGTGTTCAATCGGCAGAAGATCGTCGAATTGTTCGCTTAAAACTAACTAAGAAGGGTAAATTATTATATCGTTTGCATCATAAATTTCATACAGATATGGTCGAGAAAACCTTAACAGATCTTGAAATTGATGAAGCACAAACTCTGATAAAAGGGCTGCGTAACCTTAACCAATTCTTAGATGAGATTAAGGGTAAACTAAATTAAAGGATAAGAATTGATGAGTAGAATAATTAAGATGGGGAGTTATTTGCCTCAAAATAAGTTATCAAATCTTGAGTTAATTGAAAAGTTTCAAATTGATTCAAGTGATGAATGGATACAACAGCGGACCGGGATAGATCAGCGCTACTTTGCAGACCATGATGAAGAAGTAAGTCATTTGGCGATTAAAGCGGCTAAAGATTTAGTGGATCAAATGGATCATTCCATTGCAAGTGAAATTAAAACGATTATCGTGGCTTCAATGTCCTCAAAACAACCGACTCCAAGCGTTGCAAATCAAGTGAGTTTGGCTTTAAATTGTGAAGATGCTTTTTGTTTAGATATTAACACTGCTTGTTCAGGTTTTGTGAGTGCTTTAGAGTTAGCAGAGCATTTAAGTAGCAATCAAGCAACAGGTTATACTTTAGTAATCGGTGCTGAGAAGATGAGTCAGATATTAGATGCGAACGATCGTTCAACCAATATTTTGTTTGGTGATGGCGCAGGTGCCTTTCTTATCGAGCATGATGGCACAGGACTATTAGAGTATCAGAGTGCGATGCATAGTGAGGGCGATTTATCTTTATCAATAGAAGTGAGTCAAGCCACCAACTTTTTAATGCAAATGAAAGGACGGGAAGTATTTAATTTTGTTTCACGAAAAGTGATTCCAAGTTTAATTGATTTTATACATGAAAATGCAATTGAAATGGACTATTTAATTTGTCATCAAGCGAATCAACGTTTTCTTGATTTAATAGCCAAAAAAATGAGCATGGACGAATTAAAATTACCGTCCAATATCAAGGAAGTCGCTAATTTATCAGCCGCAAGTATTCCAGTTTTATGTCATCAGTTAGTAAAAAATAAACAACTTAAACTCGATGGTACGCAAACAATTGTCCTATGTGGGTTTGGTGCGGGACTATCGTGGGGAAATATTACATTAAAAATTTAAAACATTATTTGGAGGAATTTAACATGGTATTTGAAAAAATTAAAGCAATTATTGTAGAGCAATTAGATATTGAAGAAAAAGATGTGACTTTAGAAACGAACTTTTTAGAAGATTTACAAGCAGACAGTTTAGATGTTTTTCAAATCATTAGCGAAATTGAAGATGAATTAGATATTACGATTGATACTGATCAAAATTTAAAAACAGTTGGCGATTTAGTTAACTATATTGAAGCTTTGTAAAAGCGTCAGTAGTAGATTATGACGTAAATTTAATAATATAGGATGACCGTATAAAACTATATAAAGACTCATATTTGTTTAGAGATTTTATTAGTGCACTATATGGTCATTATTATTTAACCTGATATAAAGGAAGAAAAAAATATGCAAACAGCTATAACAAAATTATTAAATATCAAATATCCTATTATCCAAGGCGCAATGGCTTGGGTAGCTGATGCTGATTTAGCCAGTGCAGTATCCAATGCAGGTGGCTTGGGAATTATTGGGACGGGACATGATCCGGTTGAGGTTGTCCGCAAAAAAGTTGAAACGATGAAAAATAAAACCAATCAACCCTTTGCGGTCAATGTCATGTTATTAAATCCTCATGTAGAAGAGGTAGTGGATTATTTAGTGAATTCAAGGGTAAAAATTATTACAACTGGTGCTGGTAATCCGGGGAAATACATGGAGCGTTTTAAAGAAGCGGGAATTGTCGTTATTCCAGTAGTGGCATCAGTTGCATTGGCCAAAAGAATGGAACGAATTGGTGCCGACGCTGTGGTCGTAGAAGGTATGGAAGCTGGTGGACATATTGGTAAACAAACAACATTGGCTTTAGTACCTCAAATTGTAGATGCAGTGGATATTCCAGTCATTGCCGCAGGTGGTTTCGGTGATGGTCGTTCATTAGCAGCTGCTTTGATGTTAGGTGTAGAAGCGATTCAGGTTGGTACAAGATTTGTGGTGGCTAATGAATCAAATGCACATCCAAACTTTAAAGCCGCAATTTTAAAGGCGACTGATATTGATACCGTTGTGACTGGGACCATAACGGGTCATCCTGTACGAGTTCTCCGCAATCGTTTGACTAAAGAATATTTAGCTTTAGAAAAATCAATCACCAGTCAAGAACAGCCGGATTTATCTGTTTTAGAGGATTTAGGTAGAGGTGCCCTAAGACGTGCCGTAGTAGAAGGCGATGTTAATACTGGATCCATGATGGCGGGACAGATTGCTGGTCTCATCAAAAAGGAGCAATCCTGTCAAGAAATTATTGAAGAGTATGTCAATGAAGCGAAAGCTGTTTTTCAAACAAAACAAAGTTACTTTAATTGAGGTGAAATAGTTGAAATTAGCAGTTATGTTTAATGGACAAGGCGCTCATTTTGAACAGATGGGGCAAGATTTTGTGACTCATTTTGAAGAAGTTAGAGCGGTCTATCAGCGAGCAGAGCAATTGACGCAACTCCCGATTACGAAATGGATCACAGAAGATATCAGTGCACTTAATTTTACCAAAAATGCACAATTAGCGATTAGTACTACTAGCCTGGCCATCTTTAATTCAATAAAAAAACATTTACCTGATATTGAGGCAATGGGTGGATTAAGTTTGGGTGAATACAGTGCTTTAATAGCCAGTCAAATATTGAGCGAAGACGATGCCTGGCCTTTACTGAAAAAACGTGGGGAATTAATGAGTGCACAGGCTCAGACTTTAAATCATTCCCAAATGGTGGCTGTTATTCAAGTACCATTAGACGAAATTAAGGCAATTATAAAGGAAATGCAAAATGATACCGAAATTTATATTGCTAATTATAATGCACCCACTCAAATCGTTTTAGGTGGTACTCAAGTCGCAATCAAGGAGTTTAAACAATTAGCGAAAACAAAAGGTTATAAAAAGATTTTACCATTAAAAGTAGAAGGACCTTTTCATACACCATTAATGAAAGAGGTACAAGAACCTTTTAAGGAAGCTTTATCAACGATTGCTGAATTAGAAACTAAAGGGAAAATCCCGGTATGGAGTAATGTAACGGCAGAGCCACACCAAGCGACGACGATTAAACCCTTATTAGTCGATCATTTGGTTAAGCCAGTTAAATGGTTGCAAACAATTGATCAATGGCATCAACAAGGGATTACTCATATTATTCAAATCGGACCTGGGAATACATTAGCTAAATTATTAGATCAACAGTATCCTACAATCAATCATTTAGTAGTGAATAAAGTAGAAGATATTGAAAACATTTCAGCATTTTTGAAATCATGAGAATTAGAGGTGGAAAATGAGTTTAGTTTGTTTAATAACGGGAAGTTCTAGAGGCATTGGTTTAGCTATTGCCAAACATTTAGCTAAATTAGATTATCAAGTGATTTTAAACAGTCGTAGACCAATTGATGAAGCTATTTTGGCAGAGTTTGAGGATGTAAGCCATCCTGTTGATACGGTCATTGGCGATATTGGTAATTTTGAAGATAGCCAACGTATGGTAAATGAAATTAAAGAAAAATATGACCAAATTGATGTCTTAATCAATAATGCAGGGGTCACCAAAGATGGTTTATTTATAAGAATGAAGGAAGAAGACTATGATTTAGTCTTAGATACTAATTTAAAGGGGACCTTTAATATGTGTCGACATGTGATTCCTTTGATGCTTAAAAAGCGGAGTGGGACGATTATTAATCTTTCAAGTATTGTTGGCATTATAGGTAATGCCGGTCAAGTAAATTATGCAGCGAGTAAGGCGGGAGTCATTGGTTTAACTAAGTCTTTAGCTAGAGAAGTTGCAAGTCGAAACATTACCGTTAATGCGATTGCACCTGGATTTATCGAAACCAAAATGACGCATGATTTATCTGAAAAAGTAAAAAATACAATGTTGAGTCAGATCCCATTAAAAAGATTTGGTCAAGTGGAAGAGATTGCTGATTGTGTTCAATTTTTAATCCATAATCGATACATGACCGGGCAAGTCTTAGAAATTAATGGCGGCATGAATATGTAATAAGAAAGGAAAACGATAATGGAAAGAGTTGTGATTACAGGAATCGGTACAGTTTCTCCTATTGGGAATAATACGGTTGAATTTTGGGAGAATATTAAAAACGATCAGCATGGTATTGCGCCGATTACTAAATTTGATGCTTCAGCAACGGGGATATCAGTAGCAGCTGAAGTTAAAAATTTTAATGGAAAAGAACTATTAGGCAACAAAGAAGTCCGCAGAATGGATTATTTTTCACAGTATGGATTAGTAGCTGCTATGGAAGCTGTTGAAATGAGTGGCTATGATATTGCAGCGAATCCGATGCGTGTTGGAACATTAGTAAGTTCAGGAATCGGTGGATTAGTTGAAATTGAAAATGGCATTCGTAAGATGATTGAAAAAGGACCTAAAAGAATCCCACCACTATTTGTTCCCTTAACAATCGGTAATATGGTAGCTGGTAATATCTCTATGAAATTAGGGGCTAAAGGTATTAGTTTGGATATTGTCTCTGCTTGTGCTAGTGCAACGAACGCGATTGGTGAAGCCTTTTTAAAGATTAAAATGGGACTATTAGATGCGTGTATCGCAGGTGGTTCAGAAGGAACCATTAATGAAATCGGTATTGGTGGTTTTGCAGCCTTAACAGCATTATCGACGGAATCCAATCCTGATTTAGCTTCACGTCCATTTGATAAAGACCGTGATGGTTTTGTCATGGGGGAAGGTGCAGGGATTTTATTTTTAGAATCATTAAGTTCAGCTCAAAAACGAGGTGCCACTATTTTAGGCGAAGTAGTCGGTTATGGCTCCACATCGGATGCTTATCATATGACAGCACCTAGTGAAGACGGCTCTGGAGCAGGGGAAGCGATGAAAATGGCAATCCAGCAAGCCAATATTCAAGCGACTCAAATCGATTATATCAACGCACATGGTACCTCTACACCAACTAATGATTCAGCAGAAACGGTAGCGATTAAATATGCATTAGGCGAACATGCTTACCAAGTACCTATCTCCAGTTCTAAAGGATTTTTTGGGCATTTATTAGGAGCAGCTGGCGGAGTTGAAGCGATTGTAACAGTTAAAGCATTAGCTGAAGGCTTTATACCAGCAACCCTAGGCTTACAAAATCCAGAAGATGTGTGTGATTTGGACTATGTGCCGCATAAAGGACGCTCAAAAGCGATTCACTATGCTTTATCCAATTCATTAGGATTTGGTGGACATAATGCGGTCTTATGTTTTAAACGATGGGAGGATAATGAATGAACTATCAAGAGTTATTAACCTTAATTGATAAACTAGACCAATCAAAAGTAGCTTATTTAGAATTCACTCAAGGCTCTGATAAAGTTGTATTATCCAAAGAGGTTCCATTTGATAAAGGATCCGTATCACAGACCACGGATCACACGACTAAAACGGTACAGGATCAAGTAGAACCTTCACCATCGATGGTTACAGAAGTACCAAGTAAAGAAACGAAGGAAGTATCATCATCTGAAAATTCACAATATGAAGCCATTAATTCGCCAATTGTTGGAGTGGTTTATTTACAACCACAACCAGGCGAACCATCGTATGTGACCGTCGGTGATGAGGTAAAGAAGGGCCAAACAATATGTATTATTGAAGCCATGAAATTAATGAATGAAATTGCTGCACCTTTTGATGGCATCATTCGTGAAGTATTAGTAGAAAATGACAACGTAGTGGAATTTGAACAACCACTATTTAAGATTGAACGTAAATAAGGAGAGTAAATTATGACAATTTTAACTGCCCAACAAGTAATGGATATTATACCAAATCGTTATCCGATTTGTTTTATTGATGCGGTCGATGAATTAGTGCCTGGAGAAAAGATTGTTTGTCGTAAAAATGTCACCATTAACGAACAATTTTTCCAAGGACATTTTCCAGGTGAACCGGTAATGCCAGGAGTATTAATTTGTGAAGCATTGGCTCAAGCAGGATCAATCCCATTATTGCAGATGCCAGATTTTGAAGGGAAAACAGCCTATCTTGGTGGTTTAAATAAAGTAAAGTTTCGTCAAAAAGTAGTTCCTGGTGATGTGTTAAGATTACAGGTTGATATCGTAAAATTAAAACGTAATGCTGGAATTGGTATGGGCCAAGCATTTGTTGGGGATAAAAAAGTAGCGGAAGCAGAAATGACTTTTATTATTGGCGTTAAATAATGTTCGTAAGAAAAGTCTAAAAAGTAGGTGAATAGGATTGTTTAGAAAAGTATTGGTAGCCAATCGTGGTGAAATCGCGGTACGAATTATTCGAGCGTTAAGAGAGATGAATATTATCTCCGTTGCCGTATATAGTACAGCTGATAAGGAGGCCATGCATACCCAATTAGCGGATGAAGCTATTTGTATCGGACCAGCTAAAAGTTTAGATAGTTATCAAAATCCGGTAGCGATATTATCTGCTGCGATGGCGACAGGGTGTGATGCTATTCATCCAGGGTATGGATTTTTATCAGAGCGAAGTGATTTTGTTGCCATGTGTGAAGAACTAGGTATCCAATTTATTGGCCCTAAAAGTCAAACCATTGAATTAATGGGAAATAAACAAAATGCTCGTCAAACGATGTTAGCATCAGGAATACCCGTTACGCCAGGTAGTGAAGGTTTAGTTCATACTTGGCAAGAAGCTACAATGATTGCTGATCAAATAGGTTTTCCATTAATGATCAAAGCGGCTGATGGTGGCGGTGGCAAAGGCATGCGTCGTGTTGAAAACGCAGATGACTTTAAAAAACTGTTTGAACAAGCACAGATTGAAACACAAAATGTATACGGTAATCAAGATTTATATATTGAAAAGATCATTTATCCTGCAAGACATATCGAAATCCAATTGATAGCCGATCACTATGGTAAAGTATTACATTTAGGAGAACGCGATTGTTCACTACAAAGGCGTAATCAAAAAGTGATTGAAATTGCACCAGCCGTAACTTTACCTGAAGCAACGAAAGAAGCTTTATGGCAAACGGCTGTCAAGGCAGCTCAAGCAATTGAATACCAAAATGCGGGAACAATTGAATTTTTAGTAGATGATGACCATAATTTTTATTTTATGGAAATGAATACACGTTTACAAGTAGAACATCCGATAACGGAATTAATAACCGGTATTGATATTGTCAAAGAACAAATAAAAATTGCGATGGGGCAACCTTTAGCACTCAATCAACAGGATATTCATTTTACTGGGGTGGCCATCGAGTGTCGCTTAAATGCAGAGGATTCAAACTATGACTTTCGAGCTTCGAGTGGCCATATTGACCGGCTCATTTTACCAGCAGGACCTCATGTACGAATCGAGTCTGGAATTTACTCCGATTATTTTTTACCGCCTTTTTATGATTCAATGGTAGCGAAAATAATTAGTTATGGCCACGATCTAAATGATGCCATGTTAATTATGGAACGGGCTTTAAGTGAAGTGGTAGTAGAAGGGATTACCACTAATATTGATTTATTACAAGCATTGATCATGAATGATGAAGTTCAAACCCTAAATTTCCATACAAAATGGTTAGAAGAAAGTTTTCTTCCTCAGTGGTTAAAACGTGAGGAGGGGTTAAATGGAACTATTTAAAAATAAAAAAATAATTCGTTTAAATGCACAACCTCCTACGTATCATGAAAAAAAATCAAAGATTCCAGATAATTTTTTAACAACTTGTCCACATTGTAAGCGTAATTTATTACCGTCACAAGTAACGGTGGATTATACTTGCGAAAGATGTCAGGGGAATTTACAGTTTCCTGCTAATGCCAGAATTAATTGGTTACTCGATGAAGATAGTTTTGAAGAAGTAGCGAGTGACATTAGTAATCAAAACCCCATTGGTTTTCCAGATTATGAGCAAAAGCTAGCCAACTATCAACAAATAACAAACTTAAAAGAAGCAGTTGTAGTAGGTACTGGGTTAATGGATGGTATGAAAGTAGCACTCGGTGTAATGGATAATCGCTTTATGATGGCGAGTATGGGCACGGTGGTAGGGGAGCGGATTACTCAACTTTTTGAAATAGCGACCCAAAATCAACTGCCAGTCATCTTATTCATTGCTTCTGGTGGTGCCCGTATGCAAGAAGGTATTATGTCATTGATGCAAATGGCTAAAATTAGTCAAGCAGTAAATCGTCATCATCAAGCTGGTTTATTTTATCTTGCTATTTTAACGCATCCTACAACGGGTGGGGTAACGGCGAGTTTTGCAATGCAAGCAGATATTATTTTAGCTGAAGAAAAGGCTACAATTGGCTTTGCTGGAAAACGCGTCATCGAACAGACCATAAAAGCAAAATTACCCAAAGAGTTTCAAACAGCAGAGACTGTTTTAGAAAATGGTTTTATTGATAATATTGTGAAACGAACTGAACAGAAAAATAGGATCAAATTTTTATTGAAAACCAATCAAAGGGTGATGTCATTATGAAAGCATATCAAAAAGTTCAAGCCGCTCGCGAACTATCCAGAATTTCTAGTTTAGAGATTATTGATAAATTGTGTAGCGAATTTATGGAGTTTCATGGTGATCGCTTAATGCACGATGATCGAGCAATCGTTACCGGAGTTGGTTTAATGGATGAACAACCGATTACGATTATCGGTATTCAAAAAGGACATAATATGAAAACGAATATTATGCGTAATTTTGGTTCGGTGGGTCCGGCTGGTTATCGTAAAGCCCAGCGTATGATGCGTCAAGCAGAAAAATTTGGTCGACCCGTTCTAACTTTAATTAATACCGCTGGCGCACATTGTGCACCGGAATCGGAAGAAAATGGCATTGGTGAAGCGATCGCGAGCACCTTATTGACCATGAGTCAATTAACGGTTCCCAGCCTAGCGATTATTTTAGGTGAAGGTGGTAGTGGAGGGGCCATTGCCTTGGCGCTTGCTGATGAAGTTTGGATGTTAGAAAACAGTGTCTATTCGATTCTTTCCCCAGAAGGTTTCGCTTCGATATTATGGAAAAATTCCAAATTGGCCTCTAAAGCAGCAGATTATATGAAATTGACGGCTGATGATTTATTCGAGTTAAACGTAATCGATAAAATTATTGAAGAAGTAGACGAATTGGGTCAGCCTATTGATCAAAACCACTTTACCAATCACTTAATCAACGAAATTAAAGCGAAAATAAATGCATTGTTATCAATGAACCCTGAGACCCGTCTAGAAAAGAAATATCAGCGTTTTAGACAGTATTAAAAAAACAGTTAGCTAGATTACAATAAGTAAAACATTAATCCGTAAAGATTGAGTTAATACTTAGTGTTAAGACTAGTTAACTGTTTTTTGATTTGGTTGGCATTATAGGAAAATTGAAAATCTAATAGTCAGGTTTTATAGTTGTTAATCCAACACATAATTTATATTAGCGACAAGTCCCTCTTAAGTTTGCCAAGAGGACGATTGCTATTCAAGAATTAGTCATCTTCTAATGACAATTGTTTTGAAGCTGAAAAGTTGGCAAAGATAATTTTGGACATTGTTTAAAAATAATCTCTAATGCAAAAGTGAAAGTACACTAGTACAAGAAAATTAGATATTTTTTCTGTTTAATCCACCTCAGTTGCTTCGGTATCAAACTAGTCTTCGTGACGCACTATGATGTCACTCAACCATTCACTTAAAATTAATGCACAGTAGATTGACTGAATCAATCAGGTTTCTACTTATCTTATTTAATTAATTCTCAGAATGATAACTCCATCCTTGATCATTATGATAAATCATCAGTTTACTCATTCCCCCATCAACGGTAATTGTTTGCCCATTAATAAAACTGGCTTTTTTACTAGCAAGGAATAAAATCAGTTCGGCAATATCCTCTGGAACGCAGACTTTTTTACTTGGATGTTGACTGACATCTGAACCACTAAATGAATGTTGGTAGGTATCAATCCATCCGGGAGCAATAGCATTGACTCTAATTTGTTCTTTACTTAAACTAATAGCTAAATTATGAGTAAGGGCTGTAATAGCGCCTTTAGCAGCAGCATAACTTTCAGTCTCTGCTTGGCTTTGAAAAGCCCTTGTGGATGACAGATTTATAATGGAGCTACCTGGAGTGAAATGATTTAAGAGTAACTGCGTTAAGTAAAAAGGTGCTACGACTCCCACTTGCAAAGCGTCATTGAATTCGGATAAAGAACCATTGTGAATTCCTACCGATAAAGGCAATGCATTATTGACCAATACATCAATTTTCGATTCATTCTTTAAGATAGATTCAACAAATTTTTGAAGAACAGCCGGTTGACCGATATCTCCTTGATAAAAAGAACCAGGATTAAGATCAATGCCATAGACACGTGCACCAGCTGCTTCAAAGGCCTTCCGTGTGGCTAAACCGATACCATGTCCATCGCCTGTAACAACAACAACTTTATTTTTATACATCTGAACACCCACTTCCATAAAAATTATATTAATAATATAGCAGATTAGTCAGAGTTTTAACACTAATATTGACATAATCGAAATCTAATAAATCCGCGTGTTTTGGTAACGAAAGTAGTTAAATTAAGGGTACGGAACATTGTTAATTGGATTGAAGAGATACGCGTAGTCATCAAGAATCATAAATTTACAACAATGGTTGAGCTTCATAACGATAAAAGGAAACTAAATAGATGTTTAATAAAATTTTTTCTAGAAATCATTTTGAACAAATAATGGCATAATAAAAAGTCAAAAGATGAAAAAAATTCGTCTTTTGGCTTTTGAATGATTTTATTAGATGATTAAACTTTTACAGCTGTTCCGCTACCAATGACCATCATCATGCCATTATCTGCCCCTAAAACTTCATAGTCTAATTTCATACCTACAATAGCATTTGCGCCTAAATTCTTAGCTCGACGTTCTAATTCATCCATTGCTTCTCGTTGAGCTTCTCGAAGTTCTTCTTCATAGCCTGCTGAACGTCCACCAAAAATATTTCGTAAGCCAGCTCCGAAATCTTTCATAAAATTAATCCCTACAACAACTTCACTAAAAACCACGCCAATATATTCTTGTACAGGTTGTCCTTCAATTGTAGGTGTAGTTGTAATAATCATTTAAAACCCTCCCATTATATGATACTATTATTTTAAAATAAAATTTCAAAAAATGCATGCAACTTAAGTTGTAAAATTTTATTTTTAATCATTTTTAGGAGGAAATTATGAAAAAATTATCAACTCAAAAAGCTCCTGCAGCAGTAGGACCTTACTCACAAGGCATTCAAACAGGCAATTTATTCTTCTTATCTGGGCAATTAGGCTTAAATCCTGAAACCGGGAAAATGGTTGAAGGAGGTATTGAGAAGCAGACGCATCAAGTTTTCAAAAATATTCAAGCGGTATTAGAATCAGAAGGATTAACTTTAAATAATGTGGTGAAAGTCTTGGTTTTATTAGCTGATATTAACGATTTTGCTGCTGTCAATACTATTTATGGAGAATATTTTAATGAACCTTATCCAGCTAGAAGTGCTTTCCAAGTTGCTGCTTTGCCTTTAGGTGGACAAATTGAAATTGAAGTAATTGCTGAACGTAGTGAATAATTTTCAAAACATTAAACATTTTTCATGGAAATTAAAACAAAATGAGAAAATGATTGACAAACAATTAGATTTTATGTAGACTAGTCTTAATAAATTATTATTAACTTTCTCTAGGGGGACTTCTACTATGAAATTTAAAAAAGCAACTTCTTTATTTTTAGCGACTTTGGCTCTATCTAGTGCATTAGCCACGTCGGTCTCCGCCCAAGAACAGATTGTTATCGGTGGAAACTTTGAAATGAGTGGTGGGGCGGCTGCTTATGGTTCGGTGATGGCCAAAGCATTAGAATTAGCGGTAGAATTACGTAATGCCGAAGGCGATGTTTTGGATGGCTATCAATTAGCAACGACGATTCTAGATAATAAATCTGATTTAACTGAGTCTAGCTCTGTTGCTACCCGTTTGACTTCAGATGATAAATTAGTTGGAATCATCGGGGCAGCAACGACAGGTGCTTCGCAAGCCGAAATTCCGGTGATTACTGAAGCAGGTGTTCCAGCTATTTTACCAGCGGCGACCGGAGATGGTATTACTTTAGCTAATGATGGCAGTGTGTTAGAGTATTTATTCCGTGTTTGTTTTGCTGATGCTTATCAAGGAACAGCGGGTGCATCTTACGCATTTAACAAATTAGGTGCTAAAAAAGTAGCTATTTTATCAGATCAAGCTACTGACTATTCTCAAGGTTTAGCTAAAGCCTTTAAAGAACAATTTGAAGAATTAGGTGGTGAAATAGTAGCCAATGAGTCATACCAATCAGGTGACTCAGATTTTTCAGCTACTTTAACTACTTTATTAACTCAAGATTTTGACGCTTTATATATTCCAGGTTATTATACTGAAGTTGGTCTAATCATTAAACAAGCACGTGAATTTGGCTTAACACAACCAATCGTTGGTGGCGATGGTTTAGCAAGTGATACTTTAGTTGAATTAGCAGGACAAGCAAATGTTAATGATGTTTATTACACCGCGCATTTCTCTCCTAATTCTGAAGAAGAAGATGTGCAAAACTTCTTAAAAGCATACAAAGAAAAATTCGGTCAAGAAGCGGACTCATTTGCTGCTTTATCATTTGATGCGTCTAACTTATTGATTGATGCCATTGAACGT
The DNA here is from genome assembly GCF_001552295.1 of Globicatella sanguinis NBRC 15551. Taxonomy (GTDB): domain Bacteria; phylum Bacillota; class Bacilli; order Lactobacillales; family Aerococcaceae; genus Globicatella; species Globicatella sanguinis. Next base: position 13,702 of record NZ_BCQX01000051.1, read on the forward strand.
GCAGGTTCAGCAGATCGTGCGGCTGTAACCAAAGCGATTGCAGAAACTAAAGATTTTGATGGTGTTACAGGAACATTTTCTATTGATGACCAACATAATCCGGTTAAACCTGTAACAATGATCAAATTAACTGCAGGTGAAATCGAATCTGCTGAAGAATATTCAGCTGAATAATTATTAATAATTGCATAGTTAAATAAATTGCCAAGAAGTAGAAATAGGGATGAAGTCGTTTTGACTATCTATCACACTGATTCTTGTATAATAGGTTAGGATAATTAGTTGAAAAATTTCATTTTGTCTCTTACAGGTAATGTTGATCAGGTATCATTATTTGGTGAAAAGCCACTTGATAACTCTCGACTTGGGTTGACCCTTAAAAGTAGATAAAAAATCTAAGCTTTGAAGGTCACTACAACTACTATTTTTATAAACAATACAAATGGGGTTTTGAAAGAAAATATCTTTCTAACCTCATTTTTCGTTGATTCAAGATGAAGAAGGGGTACCGTATGAGGGTGGCTGACGAAGCAATATCATTCGATTACCTACTTTCTGGATCACATACATAAAATGGATGAAAATCTCTATGAAATCAGTTAGCAGTTGCTTTAAAATGACTAGTAAGTCAATTCAATGTTCTAGAATAGGGTTCCATGCTATACTATTTTTAGAGCAAGAGGATTATTCTATCTTCTTAAATATAAAGGGGGATTATCGATGAAACTAAATATATTAGAACAAGTTCCATTGTATAAAGGTAATACAGCTGAAGAGACTTTAAAAGAGTTAACTACTCTGGCGCAATTAGCTGATCAACTTGGATACAAACGTTTTTGGTTAGCAGAGCATCATAACACGCCAGCGTTTTTGAGTAGTGCACCGGATATTTTGGCGGGGCATCTATTAGCGAACACCGAGAAAATCAGGGTAGGTACTGGTGGTGTCATGGCAATGCACTATGGATCCTTACAAATTGCTGAACGCTTTAATTTATTAGCGACACTGTATCCTGATCGTGTTGACATGGGATTAGGTAGAGCACCGGGCACTGATTTAGCGGCAGCACGTGCGCTTAATCAGACACATCTACTTTCACCAGCTCAGATTAATCAAATTATTGAAGAAACCTTACACTTCATTCGAGGCGATTTCGAAGAAACACATCCTTATAAACATTTCAAAGTGACTCCACAACCAAAAATATTACCTGAAGCTTGGCTATTAGGCTCTAGTGGTCAAAGTGCAGCTTGGGCAGGAGAAAAAGAAATGAATTACGCTTATGCTCAATTCTTTACTGGTCATCAAGATGAAGAGGTGATGGATCATTATCGTCAATTTTTCCCTACAGATAGCAAGTTAACGCCTAATACACTATCAGCGTTGTCTATTGTGGCAGCTGAGACTAAAGAAGAAGCGGATTACTTAGCTTTAACGATGCAAGAGTTTCGCTATCGTTTAGAAAATGGCTATAGTGTCGTCTTTAGAAGTCCGGAAGAAATTATGGCTGATGGTGAAGAGTACGTTGAGAAAATTAGACAATATACTACTGGAAGAAATAATGCGATTATTGGGACGTATCAAGAGGTGGCGGATAAAATTAAACAATTTGCAGAAGAGTTTCATACTGATGAAATTATGCTCATCACCTATATTGCTGATTTTGAAATAAAACAAACAATTTATCGTGAAATGGCAAAGCGTTTAATACAATAGGGAGTAGACCAGAAGTAGAAAATTGAATAAATTTCG
>NZ_BCQX01000052.1 GCF_001552295.1 Globicatella sanguinis NBRC 15551
AATTTGACACTATCCAAAACTATCTTTTTCTTGTAGTCTGATGATGTCTGTGTTACAATAATGTTATAGAGTAAGTAGTTAGTGACTGAAGGAGTGAGCGGCAACGCTCGCTCCTTTGTTACGAAAAAGGCAAAATTTTGAATAAGAGGTGAAGTATGAGCGCAATTATTGATAAAGTCACACCTTTAGTCCAACCCATTATTGAGGATTTAGGTTGCGAACTGGTAGATATCGAATACGTAAAAGAAGGTAGAAATTGGTACTTACGAATTTTTGCAGATAAAGAAGGTCGCATCGACATTGAAGACTGTGCTTTAATTAGTGAAAAAGTAGGGGAAGTATTGGATGGGATTAAACCAGATCCATTTCCAGAAGCTTACTTTTTAGAAGTATCTTCACCAGGCGCTGAAAAGCCTCTAAAAACAGAAGAGGCCATTCAAGCTGCAATAGGTGAGTATGTTCATTTTGACTACTATGTGCCACAACATGGTGAAAAGCAACATGAAGGTTTCTTAGTTGCAGTTGAAGATGACCATTATGAATTAGAAGTACGCATTAAGACAGCAACAAAAATACTTAATATTGATAAAAAAGCGGTCGCTAAGGCTCGATTAGCGATTCAATTTTAGTTGATTGAGGAGAAAAGGAAGATAATGAGTAAAGATTTAGTAAAAGCAATTCAAGTGCTAGAAGAAGAAAAAGGAATCTCACGTGCAGTGATTAAAGATGCCTTAGAAACAGCGTTAGAATTAGCTTACAAAAAAAATTATGACCAAGCGCAAAACGTTGAGGTTGAATTTAATGAAGAAAAAGGCTCGATTAAAGTATTTGCCGTTAAAGAGGTAGTAGAAGTTAACTACGATAGTACATTAGAAATTAGCCTGGAAGAAGCTCAAAAAATTAATCCAGTTTATGAAATTGGTGATAAAATACGTTTTGAAGTAACACCAAAAGATTTCGGTCGGATTGCAACACAAACAGCTAAACATGTTATTATGCAACGTATTCGTGAAGCAGAACGTGAAATTATATTTAATGAATATAGCCAATACTTAGATGAAGTATTAACGGGTACTGTTGAACGTCAAGATTATCGCTATGTTTATGTTAATTTAGGACGTGCCGAAGCAGTAATGCCGATTAATGAGCAAATCCCCGGTGAACAATTTACCATGGATGAGCGCATTATGGTATATGTGGCAAAAGTTGATAAAACAACTAAAGGCCCACAAGTAGTGGTAAGTCGTGCTCACGAAGGTTTCTTAAAACGTCTATTTGAAAAAGAAGTTCCGGAAATTTATTCTGGTATCGTTGAAATCATGAGCATTGCCCGTGAAGCTGGCGACCGTTCAAAAGTAGCGGTTCGCTCAAGAGATACTAATGTTGACCCGGTTGGTACTTGCGTGGGTCAAAAAGGACAACGTGTGCAAACAATCGTTAATGAGTTAAATGGTGAAAATATGGATATTGTACAATGGGATGAAGACCCAGCTGTATTCATTAAAAATGCGATGAATCCTGCAACGGTTGAAGAAGTTATCTTTGATGGCGACACTCCTTCTTGTATAGTGGTTGTACCAGATCACCAATTATCATTAGCTATTGGGAAAAAAGGTCAAAATGCGCGTTTAGCAGCACGTTTAACAAAACATAAAATTGATATTAAATCGGTAACTGCTTATAAAGAATACTTAGCGGAACAAGAAGCGTTAAAATCTGAATTAGCAGAAGACGAGGAAGCAACAGTTGAAGCAGTTGATTCAGTTACAACTGATGAAACAAACGAATTAGATACGACTGTAGAGGAAACAATTGGTGAAGTTGAAATGGCAATGGAAACCGCAAATGCAGATGCAGATGCAGAAGACTTAATCATTGAAACGATCACTGGTGACGTTGAAACCGTCGAAGAATTAGTTGAAGAGCTTGAAGCCGAAGAAGATATGGAAGGCTAATTTAGAAAATAGGTGAATCATCATAATGAAACAACAGCCGTCAAAACGAAAAGTTCCATTAAGAAAATGTACAGTTTCAGGAGAAATGTTTCCTAAAAAAGAATTAGTTCGTGTTGTCAAAACGAAAGAAGGAGACGTTTCGATTGATCCGACTGGACGTCAAAATGGACGCGGAGCTTATATTGGCTTAGATCCAGAATTAGCGAAACTAGCTAAGAAAAAACGAACATTTGATGCTGCTTTTAGTATGAAAATTAGTGACGAATTTTATGATGAATTGTATCGTTACATAGCACATCAAAAAGCACGTAAGGAATTATTCTAAAATGACTCCACAACAGAAAAAATTAAATTTACTTGGTCTAGCACTGCGTGCGGGATTTTTAGTCAGTGGCGATGAAATGGTTGAAAAAGCCATTAAAAATAATAGTGTTAAACTAGTCATTTGTGCTAGTGATGCGAGTAGTGCCACTATGGAACGTTATCAATCATTATGCGAAACATTTAATGCAAGATTGATTACTGAATTTACTAGAGAACAGATTTCGGATGCTATCGGCAAGAGCCGAACGATTTGTGCAATTGGAAATTCTGGTATGATTAAAAAATTCTTATCATATGAGGCTAAGTAAAATGATTAATAAATTAATGAAGAGAAACCTGTAATCGCAAAGGCTGACGGCGAATAAACTGTCTAGTACTTTGCAGAAGTAGGAAGGTGATTATATGACAGGAATTCGCGTATATGAATTTGCGAAACAAAATAAATTATCAAGTAAAGAAGTATTAGGATTGGCGAAAAAGAATGGGATTGAGTTCAACAGCCATATGTCCATGATGGATGAAAACCAACAAAAGACTTTGTTAAATAAGTTAAATCCCGCTAATACCGCTAAGAAAACTAATCATTCACAACAAGATAAGAAAGCAAAACAACCACATAACGGTAAAGCTATGAGTGAAGAGGTAAAAATGGCAGAGAAAAAAGAAAACAATCAAGCAACAAAACAAACAATGGACAATTCTAGTAAAGGAAAAGCTAAGCCTAGAAAATTAGTTGAAGAAGTTGAGAATGATGAAGATATCCCTGCGATTAAGAAAGCAACCAAAGGTGCAAAAGCTAACAAAGATAAAGCACCAGTAAAAAAAGTTAAAAATAAAGCAGATGATGCAGGGGAAAATAAAAAAGCATTTGAGCCTCGAGGACGTCGCAACCGCCGTCGTGGTCGTAATAACAAAAACAATCAACAACAAACACAATCCAAAGGAATTACACAACGTAAGTATAAAGAATTACCTGAGAAGTTAGTGTATACCGAAGGAATGAATATTCAAGATATTGCGAAATTAATTTATCGTGATGCTTCTGAAATCATCAAAAAATTATTAATGCTAGGAGTTATGGCTAACCAAAACCAAGCATTATCTAAAGATATCATTGAATTAATTGCTTTAGAATACGGAATTGAACCGGAAGAAAAAGTTGTCATTGATAAATCTGATTTGGAAGTTTATTTCAATGAAGAAGAAGTTAATGAAGAAGAATTAACAACACGTCCACCAGTTGTAACCATTATGGGACACGTTGACCATGGTAAAACAACTCTATTAGACCAATTAAGAAATTCTCGCGTAACAGAAGGCGAAGCCGGCGGCATTACGCAACATATTGGGGCTTACCAAGTTCAATTACAAGGTAAAACCATCACGTTCTTGGATACGCCAGGACACGAGGCTTTCACGACGATGCGTGCTCGTGGTGCGAATGTTACGGATATTTCAATTATCGTAGTCGCTGCTGATGACGGTGTGATGCCACAAACAGTAGAAGCAATCAACCATGCTAAAGCGGCTGATGTCCCAATTATTGTGGCAGTTAACAAAATCGATAAACCAACTGCTAATCCAGATCGTGTTATGCAAGAAATGACTGAACATGGTTTAATCCCAGAAGACTGGGGTGGCGATACTATCTTTGTCCCAATCTCAGCTAAATTTAATCAAAATATCGACGAATTATTAGAAATGATTTTATTAGTAGCTGAAGTTCAAGAGTTAAAAGCGAACGCCAATCGTTTAGCAATCGGTTCAGTGATTGATGCTCGTTTAGATAAAGCAACGGGTGCGACGGCGACATTATTAGTACAAGAAGGTACACTAAATGTAGGAGATCCAATCGTAGTAGGAAATACTTATGGTAAAGTACGTACGATGTTAAATGATACCGGTCGTCGTATTCGTCAAGCAGGTCCAGCTACCCCAGTTGAAATTACTGGTTTAAATGATGCACCACAAGCCGGTGACTTATTCGTAGTCTTCCCAGATGAAAAATCAGCTCGTCAAGCTGGTGAAGAGCGTGCTAGACGTGCATTAGAAGAACATCGTGATGCTAATAAGAAAGTAACGTTAGATAATTTATTCGAAAGCTTACAAGAAGGCGATTTAAAATCGGTTAACGTCATTATTAAAGCGGATGTTCAAGGTTCAGCTGAAGCATTAAATGCTTCTTTACAAAAAATTGATGTGGAAGGTGTTCGCGTAAATACAATTCACCAAGCAGTTGGAGCTATCAATGAAAGTGACATTTCATTAGCAGCAGCTTCAGGTGCGATTGTGATTGGATTTAACGTGCGTCCGACCCCTCAAGCACGTGCACAAGCAGAACAAGAACAAATTGATATTCGTTTACACCGAATCATTTATAATGTTATCGATGAAATTGAAACAGCGATGAAAGGTATGTTAGAACCAGAATATGTTGAAGAAATCACTGGACAATTAGTGGTTCGTGAAACGTATACTGTTTCTAAATTAGGAACGATTGCCGGGGCATATGTTTTAGATGGCTATATTCGTCGTAATTCAAAAGTCCGTGTAATACGTGATAACATCGTCATCTATGATGGGGAATTAGCGAGCTTAAAACGATTCAAAGATGATGCACGTGAAGTTACGAAAGGCTTTGAATGTGGGGTTATGATTGAGAAGTACAATGATATCCGTGTAGATGATATTATTGAACCTTACCATATGGTAGAAGTAGAAAGAAAATAAGATAGCACCACGCATAACAGTTTGAGTCTTAGCAATAGTTAGAGTCGAAAGATAGGATAGTTCTTCCACTCATCCAATTTTAAGTGAGTGGAAGTTATCTATTAAGAGGAGGCTAATCATGGCAAATTTCAGACATGGTCGTGTTAAACAAGAAATTTTAAGAGAAGTTAACCGTATTTTAATGCGTGAGATTAAAGATCCGCGCGTAGAAGGTGTGACCATTACCGATGTTGAATTGACAGGTGACTTACAACAAGCAACGATTTATTATAGTACACTTTCTGATAAAGCTGGCGCTCGTCAAAAAGAGCAAGCTGGTTTAGAAGCAGTGACAGGCAAAGTGCGTTCAGAACTAGGTAAAGCCATTAAGCTTTATAAAGTACCGGAGCTTAAATTTGAACGTGATACCTCTGTTGATTATGGTAATCGTATTGATGCTTTATTAGATAAAATTAAACAATCAGACGAAATCACCTATGAAGGTGAATAAAATCTGATATTAATGACTGTACAAAACTTATTTAGTTTTGGCAGTCCTTTTTTTATGTGTGCCCATTATGCGTGTAAAGTTGACGATTTAAGACCACTAGTTTAACACATTTTAAACAGTGATAACTTAAGTCAAACCGTCTTAGTAAGACTTTACAATAGGAACAGTTAGCTATTTCATTCATGAAAAAGAATAATTTATAAAATGATATTGGTTTTTAGTTTTTAATTCACCATTATTTTCCGTTCAATAAACACTAAATTGAGCTTAATAGAAATTCGTGCGTAACAAATAAGAGTGTGATATAATAGCAAGGATATGAACACTATAGGAGTTGAATCAATGAGAGTTTTACATATAATGAGTGGTTTCGGAGGCGGTATTTCATCTTTTATTTATAATAAAGCTATTGCCCTTAATGACAAAAATATTGTGTTTGATGTCGCCACTTATGATGAGTGTTCTACATTGTTTACGGATGCGATTCATAGTATGGGTGGGCAAATATACCGTCTTGAAAATCCCAAAAAAGTAGGTTGGAGAAAATTTAAAACAACCTTTGAAAAAATCTTAAATGAACACGATTATCAAGCGATTCATTGTCATATAACTGGCTACCGGGCTCTAGCTTATTTTCTAGTTAGTCGTCATTATGTGAAACACTTCTTCCTACATGCCCATATGACAAAAGCTTTACATGTTACAGGATTTAAACAAAAATTACTGCGTAAGTTAGATCAAACGATTAATAAATTTATTACAGATAGTTATGTCGGTTGCGGTCGCTTAGCTAATATAGCTATTTACGGTCCGATACCAGTGGAACAAATGATGGTGATTCCTAATAGTATTTCGACTGAAAGGTATTTACTATCTGATGATGAATTTGAGCAGAGACGCAATCAGTTAAAAGCTCAATATGGTTTAGATGATCAAACATTCGTGATTGGTCAAATCGGGCGTTTACATAAAGTGAAAAATCAAGAACACACGCTTCGCTTAGCGGAGTATATTCGTAAATATCAATTAAAAGCAAAAATCTTTATTATTGGTTCAGGAGCAGATTTCGAATCACTCAATCAATTGGTAGCAACAAAGGATTTAAAGGATTATGTGACCTTTTTAGGTAGAATTGATCAAACCGAAACAGTGATGCCAATGTTAGATGTGCTCATTATGCCGTCATTGTATGAAGGCTTACCAACTGTTGTCGTAGAAGCTCAAACAGTTGGGATTCCTTGTTTGATGAGTGACACCATTACGGATGAAGTCGATTTCGATAAAGGACAAGTAGATTATCTTTCATTAAATGAACCAATAGAAAAGTGGTACCAATCATTGAAAGGCCTGAGTCAAGTACCACGACTATCTAAAAATGAAAGAGAACAAATATTGGTTGAACGAGGTTTTACAAACGAGCAATCGGCTCAAATTTACCTTGATTTTTTAAATCAAAAGATTAATAGCTATTTAATTAAATAGGAGAAAAGAATGAAACATTTTATTAAACGATTGTTAGGGTTCAGTTTAGGCCCTGTATTTGGTGCGTTTATCTCATTTATCCAAATACCAATCATCACTTATTTTATCTCGAAAGCAGAGTATGGAAAGGCTAGCTTATTCTCGAGTTTAATTGTAGCACTGCCTAATTATATTTATATTGGACTTGACCAGGCTTATACAAGAGAATACCAAGAAGCCGATGATAAAAAACAATTGATTCAACAAGCCGCCTTAATTCCAATGATTGTCGGCATATTATTGTTTATCGTGTCAATTGTTTTTGCACCAGAAATTTCCAATTGGTTATTTGATAGCCCTGAATATACTTACATTGTCCTCTATGGTGGTGTGTGGGTTTTAGCAACGATTATTGAACGCTTTATTTTATTATCGATTCGGATGGAAGAAAGAGCGATTGAGTTTTCTAGCTTTTCAATGATTTTAAAATTTAATGTTTTCGTATTATCCATGCTTTTAATTTGGATGGGGTGGCGAGATTTTAAAGTCATTGTTTATGGGTTAATCTTTGGTCAATTACTGGGCGATGTGGTCCTTTTCTGGCGTTATCGTCACTATCTTGATATTAGAGGCTTTAAACTGAATCGTGAGATAATTGTACGAATGTTAAAATTTGGTTTACCCTTGATGGTGGCCATCTCATTAACCAATTCGTTGACTTTAGTGGATAAAATCTTCATTAAAAACTATACGACTTTAGAAGACGTCGCAATTTATGGGGCAGCCTCAACGATTATTGCGGTTATTGGTGTCGTTAAAACAGCTTTTACCTCTTTCTGGATACCAACTGCTTATCGTTGGCATGAGGAGCAGAAGGAGATTCGTCACTTTAAATTTGTAAGTGATGCAGTCTTGTTTTTATTAACGGGTATCTTTTTTGGATTATTATTATTTAAAGATTTAATTGCTTATATCGTGGTAGCGGAAGCTTATCGCGATGTCAAATATATTTTTGGTCTATTAGCGTTCCCACAAATTATGTATACTTTATCTGAGACAACCAATTTAGGAATTGTCTTCTCTAGAAAAACATATTTGAATATCATTGTTAGTGTTTTAACTTTTTTACCTAGTATGGTATTAAATTTAGTCCTTACGCCTGTTTGGGGGTATCGTGGGGCAGCAGCTGCTTCATTTGCAGCTTATATTATGTTTTACTTTTCGAGAACTTATTTATCAAACCGTGTTGGCTTTGGATTTAGTCAAGTGAAACCGACAATTTCGATTATCATTATGTCGATTGCGGCTTTTCTAAATGTGTTTGAATTACCGTATATAGAATGGTACACTTTAGGCTTAGGTTTATTAGCATTAGTAGCACAGTGGTCGACCGTTCAACAAGCAATTGAAATAAAAAATGATAGTAAAAATTGGGACTTTACCTAGTTACGTCTCGTAGTAATCATTATAGAAAACAGAGAGACTCAGAAGGATGTGAAATGACCTTCTAAATATATTTTACGAGGAGGGAATGACAAAGCGTGCAACTTTATGTTTTAATATTAGTAATGGCTGTCTTCTTAGGAAGTAAATTGCTTGCCATTCCAACACCATTCGCCCAAATGACAATTTACCGATTACTAGCGATAGGGGTGCCAGTCATTTTGACCTATCAAGTGGCGATAAAAAAGAAAAATTTAGTTATCATACCTAATAGTGATGGTACTCGTGCTTTAGTTGGCTATCTTTTATGGTGGCTATATGCCTTATTATCGGTTATTTGGGTGGTTGATATTGTTAGTTGGTTCCAGGCAATGTTTTTAATGAGTTTGGGATTGTTCGTGATGCTAGCTCTTTATTTTTGGGTTACAAGCGAAAGACAATGGCAAACCTTAATTTACGGAGTCTGGTTTATGATCTGTACCCAAGTTATATGGGGATATCATGAAATTCTCACCGGTAAATATTTATTTGCTAATTTAGACAAGTTAGATAAGTATCGTACCTTTGATCGGATTCCATCAACGCGTATGCCGATTACCTATTTCGCTAATCAAAATGATTATGCCACTTTATTATTAGCATTTATCGCGATTTCTACTATTTGTTATCACCGCACTCAATCATTTTGGTTAAAAATAACAACGATTTTATTTGGTGGAGCCGCCAGTTATTTAATTTATCGTACGGATTCACGGATGGCTTTATTGGTATTATTGATGACGATTGGATTATATACGATTTTTCAATTTAATTTTAACTTAAAAAGAAAACATTGGCTTATTCTTTTAGTCGGTGGCTTAATGATGGTCATAGGGATTTTCTTTTTAAAGCCTACTCTAGGTAAGAGTATTATGACGATGTTATTATCACAACAAAACTATGTCTTATCTGGGGACGGTGCAAGAATCAACCTTTGGAAAAATGGGTTAATCTTTTTAGCTGAGACCTATGGCTTGGGTGTCGGAGCAGGAAATATCGAAACGTGGATGGCACAGGTACCTTATTATCCTATCAATGGATTAGTGAATATTCACAATTGGTGGATCGAAATATTAGTCGCATATGGATTGGTATCTTTTATTATTTACATAGGTGTCTATTTTATCTTAGTGAGAAAACTTTGGATAATGTCCAAAACGAATAATCACCAACAAAGACAAACATCATTAGGTTTGTTAGTTTTTATGATAACATTTATCTTTTCTAGTATAACAAGTGCTTCCAATATGTTAATTGAATGGCATTGGATTATCTTTGCACTTATTATAAGTTATGTTAACATTATTGAGGTCAGAATGAATAAGGGGTGTAAGCGATGAGTTTAGTCACGATTATTAGTGAATTAATCAGATTTTTAAAAGACTATGCCTTAAAAATAATTTTAAGTGCATTATTAATAGGATTGACAGTTGCCAGTGCGCGCTATTTTTTTGGTGGATTTGAAACACCTGAAATAGAGGCAGCTTATCAAGATTTAAAACAACGATATGAGCAAGAACCAGCAGAATTTCAAATTATTTTGACGAATGCAGAAGGTGCTTTCTTTAGCAATTCATTTTTAATTGATGAATATTTTGGACAGCCTGAAGTGGTTGAAAAAATTGAAAAAGAAACGGGTATTCAATTTGCTGGATGGATTGAAAATGAAAACTTATTAGAATTAATAAAAACGAATCAGTTTCGTGGAGGAATGGCGGCCTTAAGAGATGGTTCGACGGAAATGATTACAATACGGGTGGCGGTCGGAAAGTCGGCTGAGGAAAACTTAAAAATTGCTCAAGCCTATCAACATTTAATCGTTGAAGAAACCTTACCGTTTTTAGAATCTTATAAAGTCTCACTGGTTAACAAAGCCGAAATTGGCGAACAGTTATCGGAGTTAAAATTTCCTAATTTAGCTAATATTGAAACATTGGAACATTATAACCGCATTTCTACGCGTTCAGCCATTGTTTTTGGGGTGGCTGGTGCAATTGGTGGGGCAGTATTGACGGCTTTAGCATTATTCTTCTTACGTTTATTTAAATCAAAAATTGGTTATGCATTTGATTATAGTTGGGCAATGGAAGATTGTCATTTTATATTCAATCGTACGAATACTGAACATGAAGCGGATGTTGTAGCGTTTATGTCAATCCCTAAACGTGATCATCGTTATGTCGTAATTCAAGGTGATCCAGAAAAATTATTGCCGGTAGAAGATCAAAAGGATTTAATCTTTGTAACAAAAGTACAAGATATCCAAGATGATGTTGATGAGATTATCTTTGTAATTTATGCTAATCAAACGGACAAAGCTTGGTATAATGAACAATACCATATGGCAAAATTATACGATGTTCCTGTTAAAATTATGCAATTGATGTAGAAGGTGACTTTATGGACAAAGGATTAGTTTCAATTGTGACGCCGGTATACAATGCTGAAAAATTTATTAAACAAACAATTGAAAGTGTGCTAAATCAAACTTTTGCTAATTTCGAATACATTTTGGTCGATGATCAAAGTCAAGACCATTCGGTCGCAATCATTGAATCATACGCCAAGCAAGATATGCGCATTAAATTTATACAATTAGAACAAAATAGTGGTGCCGCTGTGGCGCGTAATACGGGCATAGCCGCTGCTAAAGGGCAGTATATCGCCTTTATCGATAGTGATGATTGTTGGGCACCCTCAAAATTAAATGAACAAATTAAATTTATGCAGGACCATCAATATGCCTTTACTTATACCAGTTTTTCACTAGTAGATGAAGCAGGACAGACACTTAAAGAAGCAACGCCGATACCTGAGAGTTTAACTTATCATCAATTACTAAAAAACACTGCCATTGCTTGTTCAACTGTTGTGATAGATCGTGCTATAGTTGGCGATTTTCGGATGCCTTTGGTGCGTAAAGGTCAAGATACCGCTACTTGGCTAATGTTAATGCGTGAACGCAATGTAAAAGCCTATGGCTTAGATCGAGTTTTAAATGAGTATCGTCAAGTTGCCGGTTCGATCTCGAGTGACCGTTGGGGCGCTTTAAAAAGAACATGGAATACTTATTATAATTTAGAACAATTACCTTTACCAAAAGCAGTTTATTACTTTTGTTGGTATGTTTGGAACGCCATACGCAGAAGATTATAATTATTAAATTTTTTATAAACATAGAAAAAACATTTGATTTATTGCTTAATAGATGATATTAAATAATAAGTTAGAAGTTCTTTTCTGTGTTTTTTTATTTTAACATTTATTTTTTAGACCTAAAATGTTATGATAACGATAATATAAAGCACAAGATTAATGGTAGGATGTGGCATATGAATATCAAGCGTAAATTAATTTTAGGAATTATTGGCGGTCTCATTGCTTTAACCGGCATCTTCTTTTTTGCGAAAAACACTTTTTTCCCAACACAACAAGATGAGATGATGGGGAGCGAAAATATGGACCTGGGGCCAGATGGCATGCCGGTTGAAGGCGAAATGGCCTATACATTATATAATTTATTCAGACAAGATCCCGTTACTGTGGATGCGAGTGTAAAATTAAAGACCGATACCGCGTATTTTTATCAAGCGGATTTAGGTGAAATTGAAGCCATTTTAGTTAAAGATGGACAAAAAGTAACCAAAGGCACCACTTTATATAATTACAAGCAAACCTCAAAAGAAAATCAATATGCTCTTGAGGATTTATACCGCGAGCAAACGAAATTATATAATACCCGCCAAGCATTAATTAAACAGTTAAGTGATTATACAGGCGGAGAATATAATTATCAAGGGGATCAAATTGCGTATTATTGGGGAAATGATGGTAAACAAGTCTATTACATTGTCAAAGAAATTGGCAAATCAACCTCGCCTTCAGTCAATGTTCCGGCTAATACCAACACTGATAGCTCACTTTCTCAAGATAGTCCTGAAGGTGCACTCGATACCGGTGGTATGGAGATGTCAGCAATGGAATCAGCAACAGATCCTAGTGAAGGTATTAAAGAACAAATCCGTCAAGTCAATGAGCAAATTGAAGAATTAGAAATTAAATTAATTCGTCAACAAGAATTACAAAATAATAAAGTTCTCGCTAAGACCGATGGGATTGCGATGGTTAACCCAGATGCCAAAGATAATCCTAATGTACCTGTAGTACGCATTGTGTCTGAAGAAAGCTCCGTTGTCGGGAGTGTAACGGAATACGATTTTTATGCTTTAGCAGAAGATCGTGCCGTCAATATTTATATACCAGCAGAGGATCGGACCGTAACGGGTAAGATTGTGGATTATGATAAAATTCCTTCTTATAGCGGAACCAATGGACAAACTGATTCAGCTGAAGGTCTAGCAGCTTCTAACCCAGGTGGTGGCAGCAATGCGAGTCAATTTAGTTTTGTTGTACAACCCGATGAACCTTTACAAACTGGTTTTTCTGCTAAAGTGAATATCACATTACCAGGTTTTGCGATACCTTCTGATGCGATTGTTGAAGAAGGGGAAGATCATTATGTCTTTTTATATTTAGACGGTAAAGCAGTCAAAACAAAAATTGAATTGATGACTCAAGGTTTACAAAAAGTGGTCTTAAAAGGGTTGAATGAGGGGGATCAATTGATCATGTATCCTTATGACTTAACCGATGGTCAAGCAGTGTCGGTGGTTGACCCGATGGCCATGCCTCCAGCAGAAGAGCCAATGGATGGGGATGTGCAATAGTATGACTAGCGAAATGCAACAGCAACCGCTCATTGAAATGAAAAAAATCAACAAATATTATCAAGTGGGGGAGCATCAATTACATGTTTTACGTGATATTGATTTATCAATTTTTCGCAATGAGTTTGTGACCATTATGGGACCCTCAGGCTCTGGAAAATCCACTTTAATTAATGTTTTAGGATTTTTAGATAATAAGTTCGAAGGCCATTATAATTTTGATGGTAAACCAGTAGAAGCAAGAACCGATAAACAAATTTCTGTTTTACGTAATGAAATGGTTGGTTTTGTCTTTCAAGATTTTAATTTAATTCCGACTATGACGGTCAATGAAAATATACGTTTACCACTGTTATATAAAGGTATGCCGGCTAGAAAAACTAAAGAAAGAGTTCAACAAGCTCTAGAGAGTGTCGGTTTAGGTAGTAAGTTTAATAGCCGTCCACATGAATTATCCGGGGGTCAAAAGCAACGAATTGCCATCGCAAGGGCATTAATTAACCAACCACGATTTATTATCGCTGATGAACCGACGGGCGCATTGGATACTAAAACCTCCAAAGTGATTATGGATATCTTAGCCCGTTTACATCGTGAACAAGGGGTAACAGTAGTATTAGTAACTCACGATCCTAACTTACAAGCTTATGCGACTCGAAAAGTGCGTATTGTCGATGGGCAAATTCATTCGAATGAAGTGAGTGAAGCCACTTATGAATTAAGTGAAAAACCATTAGTTTTTGATGAGGTGTTAAATAATGAGGATGAGTGAAATTTTTAAATCGTCGTTATCAACCTTAAAAATGAATGGTCGACGAACGTTTTTAACGATGATTGGTATTATCATCGGCATTGCAGCGGTTATTACAATATTAAGTCTGGGGAATGGTTTTCGTAAGAAAACTTTGGATGAATTAGCACAAGATTCCAAGGGCCGTCCCAGTCAAATGTTCCATTTTAATGTATCCAATATGGATGTAGACTGGTCAAAATTAGATCCATTTGATACAAATACTTTGGATGGCATCCGTCAAATTCCAGGCGTTGATGAAGTCGTCCCATCTTCTGATGATGAGGATTCTGTTGATTATGCTACTTTGGATTTTGCCAATAAAGAATCCAAGACCTATGGCACAAAATATCTCGATGTAACGAATCAGCAAATATTATATGGGCGGAATCTATATGACTATGACTCTAAAGGAGCTAAACGTAATGTTATTATTGACGACATCGTTGCCGCCGATATTTTTGAAAATCCAGAAAAAGCGATTCATCAATCCATTAAGATTGATGGGACCAGTTATATGATTGTCGGAGTCTATGCAACAGAGTTAACGGAAAAAGAAATCGAAGACATCCAAAATTACGGTTTTGGCGGTTCTGATGCACCTCAAGTCATTATTCCTAGAGGAACTAATAAATTACTCAATCCCAATGCGAATGTGGACTTTAGTATTAAGGCATTTTATAAACCAGACTCCAATGTCAGTGGCATTAGTCGGAAAATCGCGGATTATTTAAAAGAAAATGGATCTGAGAAAGAAAACGGTACTTATGAATATTTCGATATGTCTGAAATGATGGAATCGATTGGTCAACAAGTGTCAATGGTAACCTACTTTATTGGAGCGGTGGCGGGAATTTCTTTATTTATCGCCGGAGTAGGCGTAATGAATATGATGTATATTTCTGTTTCTGAACGAACCAAAGAAATTGGGATACGTCGTTCCTTGGGAGCTACCCAAAATAGTATTCAATGGCAGTTTTTATTGGAAGGTATATCCATCACGACTTTAGGCGGTCTTATTGGATATCTGTTTGGTGTTGGTATTGCGATTATAGCAGGCAATTTCTTGCCGTTTAAAGCCTTAATCGATGTGCCGACAGCTTTAATTAGTGTCTCAATTTCTGTTTTAATTGGCATTAGTTTTAGTGTTTTCCCGGCTAGAGCTGCCGCTAGAAAAAACGTGGTTGAAATATTACGTTAAGATAAGTGATTAAAGGCGTAGATACTTGAGTAAGTCGAGTATTTGCTCCTTATTTTCATAAAATATTTCATTAAGACTCTGC
>NZ_BCQX01000053.1 GCF_001552295.1 Globicatella sanguinis NBRC 15551
TTTTTTATGCTAAAAATTTAATATTGGTCACTTGCTCCCGAAGTAGTATCTATCATCGTTGGTCGATGACCTGATTTGGCTTCTGATTCAGCTTCTGTTGTATCTGATTTCGTTGCTTTTTCTACGTTTGCTGTTGGAAGTTGTGTTTCTTGTATTTTCTCTTCTTTTTTACTTTCATGGTTTAAATGTTTAACGGTCGCCGTAGTGGTAGTATCTACGTCTTGTTTTGAGGTGTTTGTGTCATTAAAACCTACGTCGATTACTTTTATAATCTGAGGTTGAGTATCTTGTGTAGGCGTTGACTGCTTTGATTGTTCATTGACATAAATAAATTTTGCTTTAGCCTTTTCACTTGGTTCTGCTTCTCCAGCTGCACTTAATTGCGTTGGACTGGAAGTCGCATCAACCTTCGCTTCGATCGTCTCATTTCTTTGTAATGGTGGATTTTTTGATTCCAAATGCTGACTAGCGCTACTTAACACATCTACTTCAGGGATTTCGGGTTCTGTGTATAGACTTTGTTTCGTTGTGGTTAAGTCTCCCTCGTTCGTTAGAGATTGTCCTGTTTGCTTTAAATATTGTTCAATTATTTGTGCATAATCCATGATAAACTCTTCAATCGAAACGATACTTCCGTCTTCATCTGTTACAGTTTGAAAGGTGTGAACAATATATTGGTCTTTATTTCCCGTAGGCACATGATAATGGGCGACTTCTTTTTCTCCTGACTTTAATTGTTGGATGATTTCTGATACCTCTGAATCATCCATTCCTTTTGAAAAATCACCAAGTTGATAGCTCTGATGAATAATACCTTGTTTACGATGACATGGTTGTTCGACTTGTTTTAAAACATGAACAAAGCGAACAAATTTTTCAATGCATTCTGATAAATATTGAATGGTTTTAGCGTCAACTAGCCGTCCATTTTCACCAAAGGCTTCTTTCGCTTGGCCTAATAAAAATTCATTTCCTGGAAAGACATGGGCTCTTAGACCTGGCGCTTCTAATATTTGTCGCAAATGTAATTGCGACCGAGAAGTGCCGAGTACATCATAACTGGCGCCAACTACCATCACCGGCTTATCTTCAAATGGATGCAGTTTGTATGACAACCATTCTAAAACACTTTTTAAAGCTGGTGGAATCGTATGGTTGTGTTCAGGTGTCGCAATAATAACACCATCTGCTTCTAAAATACGTTGATTTAAGTATTGAACCTCCTCGAGATCAAGATCATCAGCAGAAGCATTAAAGAGTGGCACTTTAGAAATTTCCAAGATTTCTAGAGTAAATAGATGCTGAAAGCGGGCTTTAATTTCCTTTAATAACAAGCGATTGTATGAATGTTCTGCATTTGAACCGACTAGACCGACTAATTTCATTATTTAATTCACCTCTCTTTTCTCCCAATTATAATTCTCTGCTTCTTTTCTATGAACCGATGTTGCTTGAGTGACTTTTTCCATCACATTAATAAACGATAAATACTCATCAAACAACTTCGACAATTTAATTTTATTTTCTGCATTGACTAAGTTTCCTGTTTCATCAAATGCTTTTAATGAATGTCCTAATAAAAATTCAGAACTCGGCATGATACGCGCTTTTAGTTCTGGAGCGTCTAATATTTGACGTAAGTGTTGTTGAGCGCGAGACGATCCCAATACACCATATGAAGCGCCGGTGATCATGACGGGCTTGTCAACAAATGGATAAATCCCATATGAAAGCCAAGCAAGTGCATTATTTAATGCCGCTGGTATCGTATGATCATATTCTGGAGTACTAATAATCACCCCTTGTGCTTGTTCAATCTTAGCCGCTACCTCTATGACTACAGGAGGAAGTTGATCAAATGCTGGTTTATTAAATAATGGAAAAGCATCTATTTCTAATAATTCAATCGTCGCTTTATCTGCAAACGCCTTTTTCATATACTGTAATAACATCCGATTGGTAGAACTTTTTGCATTGGAGCCCACGATGCCAATCAATTTATACACCAAAATCCCTCATTTCTTATAAATAATGTCGTACAACCAGTATTCCAACACCAATTATACGCTTACAACTCATTATAAGTGTATCAATTGCATCACTTTTGGTCAATCTCTATATTAGTCTGTATCAATAGTAAAAAAACAGCCTAGCGAACTAGACTGTTTCAATCTTAATAAGGTTTTGTGTTTATGTTAATTATTTAACGTCTGCCCAATCAGTGATTTCACCTAAGTAAACTTTTTTCAAGTTTTCTAAAGTAATATCTTCGATTTCAGCATCTTTATTAACGATAACTGCGATACCATCTAAAGCAATTACGTCAACATCTAAGTTTTCAGCCTCTTCTTCTTTTAATTCACGTGAAGCCATACCTAAATCAGCTGTACCGTTATTGGCTGCTTCGATACCTGCAGAAGAACCTACTGATTCAACAGAAATGGTTACATCTGGGTTTAATGCTTTATAAGCTTCTCCTAATACTTCAATAACTGGAGAAACTGAAGTAGAACCAACTAAGGTTAATTCACCTTTTAATCCTGAAGCTTCGTATTCAGTAGCTTCATCTTTAGACTTGATGTATCCTTCTTCTTCAACGATTTTTTGTCCTTCTTCAGAATGGATAAAGTTTAAAAAGTCTTCAGCGATTTCAGAAAGTCCATCTTTTTTCCATGCAACGTTAAATGGACGAGCGATTTTGTAATCACCAGCTTTAATGGTTTCAGCTGAAGCTTCTACACCGTCAACTGTTAAAGCTTTAACATCTTCATTTAATGAACCTAAAGAAATATAACCAATAGAGTTAGCGTCGCCCGCTACTGTTTGCATAACACCATTTGTACTGTTTTGGATAACTGCTGAAAGGTCTGTCATATCATCGCCGTTTTCATCTACAACGTCTACTAATTCAACGAAAGCTCCACGAGTTCCTGAACCATCTTCACGAGATACTACGTTAATTAATCCTTCTTGTGCGAATACTGAAGGTAATGCTGCAGATGCAGTTAATAATGCAATTGCTACTTTTGATAAAGCTTTTTTCATAATATTAATATTCTCCTCTTAAATAAAAGTTTTCATCAATACCTTTGTGGTACATGTTAAATATAACATTCAATTATCAATTTATTGTAAATTAATTGTAAATTCAACGTAAACATTTCCAGTGACACTCACCGACTCCAGTAAAAACATTGAATTTTCACCTCCATACAAGCATCCGTGATGGCATTATTTTTATTATTTTCAACAAATAATCCATAAAAATGTTACTTAGAAAAATAAAAAACTCTGACAACTTCAATCAGCAAAGTCATCAGAGAAAAATATTTTTAATTTAATTCAACAATCTCACCTGTGTTCAAGTAAACAATCCGTTCGCAGATATTCGTCACATAATCACCAATACGCTCTAAATTACGCGCAACACCGATATAGCTCACACCAGATGTGATAACATCCGATTGTTCTTCCATATCTTTAATCACGATTTTAAAGAGCTTAGATAATAGCGCATCGACTTCTTCGTCACGCTCTGCTATGGCTTTAGCTCCACGTGAATCTTGTTCCATAAATGCCGTAATCGCATCCGTTAACATCACTTGAACTTTTTCGGCCATTTCCATTAATACTTGATTAATTTGGGGCGCGTCTTTAAAGTTTTCATCTAAACGCATCGTTGCTTTCGCAATCGATACCGCATGATCGGCAATACGTTCAATATCTTGTGAACAGTGTAAAACAGTGAAGATTAAACGCAAGTCTCCTGCTACTGGTTGTTGTAAGGCAATAATACGATAAGCAGCTTTTTCAATATCTGCAGTAGACGCATTAATTCTTAAATCATCACTAAATAATTCATGTGCCAATTCTTTATCGTCATTTTGATAAGCAGTTACCGCTTTATGTAATGATTCATTGGCTGCATTTCCTAAACTTGTCAATTGAACATATAAATCTTTTAACTCTTGCTCGTATACACTTCTCATCTTAATTCCTCCTATTTGGAATAATTATTAGCCGAAACGACCAGAGATATAATCATCTGTACGTTTATCTACTGGGAATCCAAAGATTTGTTCGGTATCTCCAAATTCTATCACTTCTCCATTTAAAAAGAAAGCTGTTTTATCGGAAATACGGGCCGCTTGTTGCATATTATGGGTTACAATCACAACCGTATATTTTTCTTTTAATTCATGAACTAATTCTTCAATCTTATTGGTCGAAATTGGGTCTAAGGCTGAAGTGGGTTCGTCCATCAATAAGACTTCTGGGTTATTCGCAATTGCTCGCGCGATACAAATACGTTGTTGTTGCCCACCAGACAGTGCAGTCGCATTTTGATGTAACTTATCTTTGACGGTATCCCAAATAGCAGCTCCTTTTAACGATTCTTCAACAATTTGATCTAATTGAGCACTATCTTTGATTCCATGCGTGCGTGGTCCATAAGCAATATTATCATAAATACTCTTCGGGAATGGGTTCGGTTGTTGGAAAACCATCCCCACACGTTTACGTAACTCATTGACATTATAGTTTCGATTATAGATGTCTTGACCATCTAAAGTAACCAAACCATCCACTTTAGTTCCAGGAACCAAGTCTTGCATCCGATTTAAGATTTTTAGAAACGTTGATTTACCACAACCTGAAGGTCCAATAAATGCTGTGACTAATTTTTCTTCAATCTCCATATTAATATTATAAAGTGCTTGAAAATCACCATAATAGAAATCTAAATTTTGTATATCAAATTTTACCTTTGCCATCTTATCTTCCCCCTGTTGCTAACTTGTTACCTAATCGAGTGGATAACCAGTTGATGATTAATACTAAAATAATTAAAACCGTCGCCGTTGAGTACGCTTCTTTCACATGGAAACCTTCTTGAGATAAAACGTACATATGTACTGCTAATGTACGACCTGGAGACTTAAGGTTTCTGATCATATTAGATGAAGAACCTAAAGTGTAAAGCAAAGCAGCCGACTCCCCAACTATACGACCCGTCGCCAAGATGAGTCCTGATAAAATCCCTGGCATGGCAACCGGTAATACTACGGTAAAGATAGTTCTAAGCTTACCAGCACCCAATGCTAAACTCCCCATTCGCAAACTATTATGAACAGATAATAAAGCTTCCTCTGTCGATGAAATAATAATAGGTAAAATCATGATTGTTATCGTTAAAATACCAGCGTAATGTGAGAAGCTACCGAACACTCTATTTACAAAAAATAGCATCCCGAACAAACCATAAACAATCGACGGAACTGCTGCTAAAGTATCAGTGGCTAAACGAATAATCGGTAAAATTTTACTTGAACGATCCGCATATTCTACTAAATAGAAACCAGTAAAAACACCGATTGGTGCGGCAATTAATAAAGAAAGTCCCACCACGACTAAAGTTGAAATAATAGCCGGCATCATTGAGACGTTTTTAGTGGTATATTCCCATTCGAATAAACTGAGGTTCATTGATGAAAAACCATTCCAAACAATAAAACCAATAATAAACAATAATATCCCTAAAGTAAACATTGCGGCAGCCCAAACTAACCCTTTAATAAAGTGATGCGATTTCATTAAGCTACCTCCTTATTTTTCTTAATCAACATGAAAATACTATTGATAATAATGATAAATACAAATAATACTGCGGCTGTAGCGATCAAGGCATCACGGTGATCCCCAGACGCATAACCCATTTCTAATACGATATTGGTCGTTAACGTTCGGACACCAGAAGTTAAGCGACGAGGGAGTGCCGGTTGATTACCCGCTACTAAAATGACCGCCATTGTTTCACCAATTGCCCGTCCAATCCCTAAAATTACAGAAGATAAAATACCTGAACGAGCTGCCGGTACGACCACACTCATCACTGAGCGTTCATGGGTAGCCCCTAACCCCATACTAGCTGAATAAAAATCTTTTGGCACAGCTCTAATTGCAGATTCTGATAGTCCAATGATAGTAGGTAATATCATAATTCCCAATAATATCGAAGCGGTGATAATATTCATCCCTGTTCCACCAAACAATTGTCGAGATAAAGGAACCAGTAATTGTAAAGCAAAAAAGCCATAAATAATCGACGGAATGGCCGCCATTAGGTTTATAGCAGGTTTGGCATAGCGATAGAGTTTTTCAGGGCAGAAGTAAGCCATAAAAACCGCTGTTAAGACACCAATTGGCACACCAATAATAATAGCACCAATTGTAACCGCAAATGATCCAACAATCATTGGAAAGATCCCAAATTTAGGTGTTGATGCAGTTGGTCTCCAAACACTACCACTTAAAAAATTCCAAACACCATTCTTTAGTAAGAAAGGAATTGCTCCTTGAAAAATAAAATAAAAAATCAAAATAATCGATACAATCGACAAAGTCGCACAAAATAAAAATACATATTTCATGAATGTCTCTTTAAAATCTCGCATCATAATCTTCCTCCATAATTTCTCTACCTTCAATTTTAACGGTTTTATTCTGAAAGGTTAAGTAAGGTTATTGTAAACCTAGATGCAGTAAAAAGTGTCTAAAATTAAAATAAGATTAGTTTTGTAAATCGAACGTAAATAAATAAGAGAAAGATTATTTTTCTCGTCGTAATATAATCTTTCTCTTCCTTTATAGGGCTTTCTTTTATAGAAAACGTTTCTAAAATCTTTATATTATTTTTTTAATTTTTTCCTTCTAAATTTCTTTTCCCCCAATATTTAGGCAGTCTGACGGTAAAAGTAGAACCTTGACCTACCTTACTTTCAACTGAAATGGTTCCATTCATTGTTTTTACTAAGTGACGAACGATTGATAATCCTAATCCTGTCCCACCCGTTTGACGACTTCTGGCCTTATCTACACGATAAAACCGTTCGAAAATTCGCTCTTGTTCTTCCGGAGGAATCCCTACCCCTTGGTCAATAATCGATAAACGAACCATTCGTGAACTTTCTTCAGTACGAACTATAATCTTTTTATTGTCCTCAGAATAGTTAATCGCATTATCAATTAGATTGGTTACGATATTTTCAATTCGTTGTTCATCTGTTTCAATCATTATCGGACCAGAATTCGGTAGTACCAATTGCATGTTTTTCTGTTCCAAACGCTCAGCAAATAAATGAGACATGCTTTGAATCTTCGCTACTAAATCAAAACTAGTAACATTAATCGCAACTTGTTGCTTTTCAATTCGTGATAACGATAAAATATCTTGAATAATATGCTCCAAACGATGACTCTCGTCCGCAATAATATTAATAAATTTCATCGCAATCGCTGGGTTCTCCATGGCACCATTTTGTAGTGTTTCAGCAAAGCCTTTGATCGCTGTTACCGGCGTTCTTAGTTCATGTGAAGCATTGGCGACAAATTCAGATCGCACTTCTTCTAACCTTCTAATAGCCGTTAAATCATATAATAAAATTAAAATTTCATCATTGATATTTCCTTGGCCATAAGGAACAATATTAACGTCAACAATTTGAGTATGCGGCACCCATAGTTCAACTTCCTCTCGTTGTGCTAAATGATTTTGGCGTACTCGATCAATCATCGATAAAATAGGATAACTTTTAATAACACTTGTATAATGCTCGCCGATATTTCTATCTACAATATCCAACATCGCATTAGCCGCTGGATTGGTTAAAACAATTTTTCCTTCTGAATCAACAACAACAATACCCAAAATGAGATGATTGATTAGAACACTTCGCTGATGAACCGTAGTGGATAAAGCATTTTCTTGTTTAATTAAATTCGAACTCAATTGTTGGAGTGATTGTGTCATTTCTCCCACTATGCCATTGTGAACGCTTTGTATTAAGGGAAATTGCAACTGATAATCCTTATTCAAAAGCTTATGTAACACAACATTTAACTTACGAAGCGGAATAAAATAGTACCTCCAAAAAAGGCTAATCACGATGGCTAACAAGATAATGATAACGACTAATATGACGGATAAAATCTGTAAATTATTGTCTACTAAACTAATCGCTGGCATCACCACTACTACCCAGTTAGCTATACTCGCTTCGGTTAAAGGAATGATGGCTAAATAATGAGATGATCTCAACGATATTTTAGGTTTACTGTTTACTTCATGGACTTGTTCTGAAATCAATTTTTTAATATTTTCATTTAAATTGCTACTATCATATGATAGCTCCGGCAATTGATTGGTTAAAGACTGTTCTCGTTGAAACCATAAAATGGACACATCATACTGTTCCTCAATTGCCTCTAACTTCAATTTAGAAAGAGGCTGGTTTTTTTTCAACTGTAATTGGATAGGTTCTATTACTTGATTCATTCTATCTTGCATGACCATCCGATGAACGGTTGCATCTAGGGCCAATACAGCTAGCACAATAGTAAAGATGGAGACAATAATAATGAATAGAATATTGCGGTTACTTAGAAGTTTAGGATTATTTTGCATAATCAGGTACCTCAAAACGGTAGCCGAACCCTCTGACGGTAATGATATATTCTGGATTTTTATTATTACGCTCTATTTTTTCTCTTAAATTACTAATATGAACATCCACAATTCTAGTCTCTCCTAAGTAATCAAATTGCCAAACTTGTGTTAATAATTGTTCTCGACTCAAAGTTCGACCTTGTCTATCTGTCATATAGACTAATAGTTCATATTCTTTTGGTGTAATTTCGATTTGTTCTCCACGAACCCAGACTTCAAATCGATCAGTTAAAATAGTAAGCTCACCATAAGTTTTTTCGGTATTATTTTCAGGTATAGGTACTGAATTATCAGGTGTCATTCGCACTTCTTCAACTTCCGCTTCTTCAATTTCATCATCAACTCGATAATGACTAACGGATAATCTTCTTAAAATGGCTTTGATTCGAGCTAAGACTTCATTTGGACTAAAGGGTTTCGTCATATAGTCATCAGCTCCTAGCTCTAAACCAATAATTTTATCATATTCATCTGCACGAGCTGTTAACATTAATATTGGAGTTTGAATGCCTTTTTGTCTAGCGCGCCGGCAAACGTCCATCCCACTCATTTGTGGTAACATCACATCTAATACAATAAAATCATAATTTACGGTTTTAATCATTTGATAAGCCGTCTTACCATCTAATGCGACATCTACTTCATAACCGGCATTTTCTAACGTATACTGCAATAATGTTACGATTGAACTCTCATCATCAACAACTAAAATTCGTTTCATTAAGGTAACCTCCAAAATATAGCACTCTTTTACTTTGAAAATATTTTAACGATAATTTCTTCTCTTTTAATGACGCCCAAAGTACGACTGTCGACAGAACTGCGCCGATTATCTCCCAACACAAAATAACTATCGTTGGGAATGATACATTCCATTGGACGACGTAAATAATATCGATTCGCTTCTGTTAAATAGGGTTCATATAATATTCTTTGATTGATTTCTACACCTTTAGGTGATAGGCGTAGGGTTTCATCAGGCAAGCCAATCACACGCTTAATGAACAGTTTCTCTTTTCTTTTAAAAATAACAATATCATACCTTCGAATTTTTCTGATTGGTTTTGATAAAACAATATCCCCTGAGTGAAAAGTAGGAGCCATTGAATTCCCAGATATTTTTACCAGAATCTTCTTAAAAATCAAACTGCTAATACAAAAAATTAAAAGAAAATAGCTCACATTCATGACCACCTTTGCCCTTTCCATTATAATCTATTTTGATGACTTTACGCAAAATTTTCACTATAATCCTTGTTACATGGAGTGATTCTTTCATTTACCTACATTAAAAATCATAAAGGAGCAGCTATATGGACAATCAATTGATTACTGTTAATCAACTATTTAACTTATTAAAAACACATTATCAAGGGAGCATCGAAGATTGGTGGCCACATGAAAGCAAGCACGAAATTGTCATCGGTGCCTTTTTAGTCCAGAATACTACCTGGCATAATGTCGAACTTTCACTCAATCAAATCAGGCAAAATGCCAGCTTTTCTCCAGAAACAATTCGACAACTTTCCAAACAAGAGTTAATAAAACTAATTCATTCAAGTGGTTTTCATGAAAATAAATCCCGAAATATTTTAGAGTTTTTCGAATGGACCAAAACCTTTGAAGACCAATATGACAAGATTAAAGCCCATTATGGTCCTTCTCTACGTAAAGAATTATTAAAAAGGCGTGGTATCGGACCTGAAACGGCAGATGTTTTATTAATGTATGTTTTTAACGAACCCGTCTTTATAGCCGATAATTATGCGCGTCGACTTTTTCAATTACTGAAGGCGCCTGTCCCTTTAACTTATCCCGCCGTAAAACAATTTGCTGAAAACAATGGTGACTTAACCGTTGCTGAATGGGCCGCTTTTCACGGATGGATTATTCAATTTGCCCAACAACATTTACGCCCCAACAAAAAAGTATCCGATCATTTTTTAAACGATTATCAATTAATTGCGAACCACGACAATCATAATTAAGTGTGTAAGACTCATTTTTCACAAGTACGGCAATGATAATGACGTGACGAAGACTAATTCATCACAAAACGAGCAATGAAATTAAGTGATGAAGACTAATTTATCACAAAACCAGCAATGATAATTAAGTGATGAAGACTAATTTATCACAAAACTAGCAATGATAATTAAGTAATGAAGACTAATTTATCACAAAACTAGCAATGATAATTAAGTGATGAAGACTAATTTATCACAAAACCAGCAATGATAATTAAGTGATGAAGACTAATTTATCACAAAACCAGCAATGGTAATTAAGTGATGAAGACTAAGTATCTACCTCAGGCAATGATAGTTTTTGTGAAATTCACCAAATCTTCACATTAAAAGAGTAGCTATCTATTTTTTGTATGTTATAATGATTGGGTATTTTTATTAGAGGTGAAGAAATTGCTTAAAAAATTTTTTGCAACATGCTGTTTATGTCTCTTTGCTTGGTCATTCGGTGTCACGCCTTTGATGGTTGTTCAAGCCAATGATCTGTTAAAAGATGTTGATCAAAATTATTCAATAGAAAACAAGACCGTAGACGATATTCTATACGATACGATTAGCGAATTTGGATACAATAGTGACCAAATCTCTATTGCGTTCTATGACTTTATTGATGATACGCACTATGGTTTAAATAGTGACATTACCATGCTAGGAGCTAGCACGACCAAAGTGGCGACGGCAGCACTCTATACTTCATTAATCAATGAAGGGTATCTGTCTTACGATACACCAATCCCCTTTGTTGAGGCAATGTTTGAAGAAGGCGGCGGCAATATTACCAATAGTCCTATCCAACCAAGTTACGCTCTGCAAGA
The DNA here is from genome assembly GCF_001552295.1 of Globicatella sanguinis NBRC 15551. GTDB lineage: Bacteria > Bacillota > Bacilli > Lactobacillales > Aerococcaceae > Globicatella > Globicatella sanguinis. The sequence continues at coordinate 11,349 of NZ_BCQX01000053.1, forward strand.
TTTAATCTATGAGATGTTAGTCAATTCAGACAATACCGCTTGGAATTTATTAACGCATTATTACTTTAATAATATTGGTAACCATCAAAACGATATGTTAATGCTTAGCGGTGCAGATATTTACGATCCTGAATTATATCAATTTAATCATGTGAATGCAGATGTCTTAGAAGGTATCTTAATTGCGATTGCCTCTTCTGATTATTATTCTAATGTCGTTGACACGATGTTAACAGCCCAACCTCATTGGTTACTAAAATATTATGTCAATGATAATATGGCTGTGAAATACGGTTACTTAGATGAGTATTTCCATGATACCGGCATTTATTTTGATGATACCGGCGAGCCACTTTACACCTTAGTGGTAATGACGGATGGTATAGGCCTTGAGTATGATGGTATGCAAAATGAATTTTTCGGACTAATCAATTTAAGACTAAATCGTTGGTTTGAAGCTCAACACGAATCAAATTCAATCAGCAAGACACTTTAAACAAAATCAATTTATTGCTTTTTATACATTCACAATGCTAACGACGATTTTAAGGGTATCGAGTATCCTTAAGCGGATTCGGTTTTAAGGGTTCACTGACGAGGTGGTCTATAGCCATTAATTTTTGCTCCGAGTTTGGGCAAAAACTTTTAAATTCTGTTCAAGCATATCAATTTAATTCAAATCGCAGTGGTTGAGTGGCATTTAACTGTTTTATATAAGTGAAATAGACGAGACTGAACAGAAATAATTTGATAGCTTCCTTTTAAAGTAGCATTACTTTTTAGTATTTACTTAATAAGGAGCCGTTCATATTACATTTCGTTCAGTCTCTTTTTTATTAATTCAATCTTCATTCAATCTTCGTCAGTCAAAATTAATTTGTTTATTTGGTGGCTAAATAATAAGGAAACAATCGTTCAAAATGTTGATTCATTGCCTCAATTAAATCATCCGTCGTTTGAAATTCATCAAAAAAACCAATTAAACTTTTAACAAGAACTTTTCTCACTTCACCCGCTTCAACGGCATTTTTTAAAAAAATGCGATTATCCTCAGTACCCGAATAAATAAAAGGTTCACCTTGACTATAAGCTAAATAATACATGGCGTCATCAGCTGGAACTCTCAATACTCGATGTTGTCTCACTAAACTATCTTTAGCTAAAGTCCGCTCAAGTACACTTACCTCCCAAGTTAATCCTAATCGTTGTCCTTCTATATATAAACGCACAGCCATACCAGGATAAGACATCTCATCGTTTTCCCCTCTAAAAAAACAATAAAATAATGGGGTGCCAAATTGCGCTTGATTCATCCAATTACTTACACGTTGCATTTTTAAAAGATTTTGTTGGTCATTGAAAGCCTCTACTATCTTTTTAAATTGGTTCCGTGCCTTTCCCCCGTCTTTTTTAAACTGCAGCATAAATTCTTCTTCATCTAAAGCTTTATGGGGTGCAATATATTTTTGGCCAACATACTGCAGATAATGTTGAATTGCTTGCGCTTCTTGTAACATAATGATCACCTCATTATCTATTTTATCTTTTTGGAACACTCAATACAATTTTTGTAAAATATTTTGCTGATGGCTCCTCATTTTATTTTAATCTGATATAATACATTTATATTAATCGATTGGGGGCCCTTACATCATGATGAAGAAAAAAACTTTAAATGATTTAGCTGAGATTATTAACCTTGAGGCAATCCGTGAATTACCAAAAGCGACTGAACATTTTATTAGTGATATCCATGGTGAATTCGAAGCCTTTGACCACATTAGACGCAATTGCTCCGGTATTATTCGCATTAAAGTACAAACCCTTTTTGAAGATGAACTAGATGAACAAGCCATTAATGAGCTTTGCTTCGCCACTTATTATCCTGAAGATTTTATTTTAGGTAAACAACGATCTTTTGATAAATGGCAATCTTTATTAAAAAATTTAGTCAACCTCACTCGATTTGTGTCCAGTAAATATACCCGTTCAAAAGTAAGAAAGGCTTTACCGAGTGAATATGTTTATATTTTAGAAGAGCTTTTATATCAATACGATGAACACGATAATAAAAATGCTTATTATCATACAATTTTTAAAACCATTATAGAACTGGAGTTGGCTCCGCAATTTGCAACTGAATTGAGTTACCTAATCCAACGATTTGTAGTCGATCATCTCCATGTATTAGGAGATATCTATGACCGTGGTGCTCATCCTGATAAAGTAATGGATGTCCTCATGAGCTTACCATCCGTTGATATTACTTTAGGAAACCACGATATCATCTGGATGGGGGCCTATGCTGGTAATATGACTTGTCTTGCTACAGTTTTAAGAATTGCTTTCCGCTATGGACACACCCAGTTTTTAGAAGAAAGCTATGACATTGACTTAAGCCGATTAAAAAAATTCGCTCTTCGTTATTATCAAGAAAATGCTGCTTTTAAACCTAAACTCGAAACACCTATAGATGCAGCAACAGAAACTGCGATAAATTGTATGCATCAAGCCATGACCATCATGCAATTCAAATTAGAGGGCCAATTAATTGAACGTCGCCCAGAATTTCAGATGAACCACCGCAATTTACTGCCGATGATTGATCCCAATACCCATACAATCAACATTGAAGGTCAAGAATATCACTTAGACAATACTTGCTTTGATTTAATCGATTGGGAACAACCAAATGAATTAACCTTGGGTGAAGAACTTATTTTATTAGATTTACTACATCAGTTCCAAAATTCAGCAAAATTAAAAGAACATATGGAATTTTTATTAGAAAATGGAAAAATGTATTTAACATATAATGATAATCTTCTTTTCCATGGGTGTATTCCCGTTAATGAAAAAGGTCAATATTACCAATTAAACATCGATAATCACCTTTATCAAGGAAAATCATTGATGGACTTCTATGCAACCTCAATCGAAGAAAGCTTTAAGCAATTAGATTCTCATGACGATTGGGCAACAGACACCCTTTGGTACTTATGGTGCGGTCCTAGTTCTACCCTCTTTGGAAAAGATATCATGCGCACCTTTGAACGTTACTTTATCTCAGATAAAACAGTCCATAGCGAAATTAAAAACCCTTATTATGAATGGCGCAAAAATGAGCAATTTTGCTTAAAATTATTAAACGATTTTGGTTTAACGAGCGAAGGCTATATTATAAATGGTCATACCCCAGTTAAAACAATCAAAGGTGAAAATCCTATTAAGGCCAATGGTAAAATGCTTGTCATTGATGGTGGCTTATCAACTGCCTATCAAAAAGTAACCGGCATTGCTGGATATACACTCGTCGATAATTCTAATGAAGTGTATTTAGTTGCGCATCATCCCTTCACTTCAAAACAAAAGGCGATTGAAAAATATCTTGACATTTTTCCGACACAACTAATTGTTAAAAAACGCCATGAGCGTCAATATGTCAAAAATACTGATATAGGCAAAGAACTCGCACGACAATCGCAAGATCTTAAAGCCAAAATATTGTATGAAAACGACAAAGACTAACATTAGAATACCATCTTAAAAATGAGGAAGAATTACAATTTAAGTGACCAATTTAATTTTAGAACTTTCAGAATCAACCAAACTCACTAACCCCAAGTGAGAATATCCGCTTGAAAAATGAATAATGATTCACATTAAGTTAAAATACTGGCTTAAAAATTGATAATGAGGCTGGGCATAAACTTGA
>NZ_BCQX01000054.1 GCF_001552295.1 Globicatella sanguinis NBRC 15551
TAAACAAATTACCATACGCAATGGCAAAACCTATCAAAAAATTAAGGAGATTTTTGAAAGTTAGGGGTGAATTAAGATGCAATATATTGAAAACCCCAAAATTGACCTTGATCAATTACTTGATTTGTATAAGTCAGTGGGGTGGACAAGTTATACCGGTCAACCAGAAATGTTGAAGAATGCCTATCGCCATTCGCTCTTTACCTTAGCTGCTTATGATGGTGAGTGACTAATTGGAATAATTCGGGCCGTTGGAGACGGTTATTCTATCCTCTTTATTCAAGATTTATTAATTTTACCGGAATTTCAACGTCAAGGGATAGGAACAAACTTGTTAAATAAAGTCATTAATACGTTTCCTAATGTTTATCAACTTCATTTATTAACGGATAATTCTGAAAAAACGAGAAAATTTCATCTAATCCAGACATCATCATTATAGATGAGAGTACAAGTGCCATTGATCATCAAACATCTGAAGCCATATATCAATTGTTAAAATCAACCTTTAGCGACACCATTGTCTTTGTAATTACTCATGATCAGACTAAGCAAGTGTATTGCAATCGTGTTATAAAATTAGGGTAGATACCACTTATTTATTGTTATTATCGATTTATTGATGGAAAAATAACATAAAAAGGGTTAAACTATTAACAATGCTAAATACTTTTATGTGTGGAGGAAAAGAATGAAAAGAATTACCAATGACAGTCTCTTTGAATTAAAAAGCTTGGCGAATCCTGAAGTAGCACAAAACAAAGTGTTCTTTATTGAAACCCAAATGCGTAAAAAGGAAAATGATTATTTTGGTGAGATTAAAAGTTATGATTTAGATACGAAACAGCTTAAAGTGTGGAGTCCAAACAATGTTTCCGTACAAAATTTTGATATTTCACCTGATCAAACGTTTTTAAGTTATACGGCAAAAATTGAAGGCAATGAAAAGTCACAATTATTTTTGATGCCTTTGGATGGTGGCAGTCCAATTCAGTTAACCAATGAAGAATCAGACATTATCAGTTATCTCTGGTCCAAGGATAGTCAAACGGTCTACTATCAGGCAACCAAAAAAGAAGAGATAGATGCTGACGAGAAAAAAGATAACTCATCAAAAGAATTTCCACAACCAATTCATATTGAAAAAATTACCTATAAAAATGATGGTGCAGGATATGTTAAAACTGATTTAACCTACGCGATTAATAAAGTTTCAGTGGCAACGAAAGCGGTAGAAGAGGTAATTGTGTTGCCTTACTCTGTAAGCTTCGCTGATATTACGAAAGATGAATCACAACTATTTATTAATACTAATCAAGCCAATGAAGACGAACTGGCATTTGCTAAAGGCGCCATTAAATGGATAGATTTAAAAGCGAAAAGTTTCGAGTCGTTTGAAGCAACTAAGGAATTTGCTTCAGCAGGATTTGTTGCCTTAAATCCAAGTGAAACGCATTACTTATTAGTTACCAATGACTTTACTAATGGTTTTGTAACCCATTCAAAATTATATGTATATGAAGTGGCTACGAAGAAATTAACCAATGTACTGCCAAAATTTGAGTACGATTTAGATGATAGCTTGGTGGCGGATTTTCAACAAGCGGTTCAGGGTTTTGAATGTAAATGGCTAGATGATGAAAGGTTTACCTTTTCAGCTACTGTAAAAGGTGAAATTCATTTATTTGAGGGTAACCTTAAGGGCGGAATAGTAGAAGTGTTAGCCCAGTCATTGCATATTACCTCAGGAGTTGCGGCATTAGAAGGTTACTATATTACTTATTCGACGCCAACAATCCCCAGTCGTTTAGCTGTGGTAGATGCAAGTCAAGAACTTAAAGATTTGTATAATCCTAATAAACAATTTGAATTAGATCATCATATTGTGAATCCTGAACGATTCTGGTTTAAAGGTTATGATAATTGGGATATTCAAGGTTGGTATTTAGCACCAATCACTGAAGAAAAACAACATCCGGCTATCTTATACGTTCATGGTGGACCTCAAGTCGCTTATGGCGAAAGTTTCTTCCATGAAATGCAAGCTTTAGCTCAGTCCGGATATGGCGTTATGATGTTAAATCCACGTGGCGGTAGTAGCTATGGTCAAGAATTTGTGGCAGCAATTTTAGGAGATTATGGTAACCATGACTATGATGATTTGATGTTAGGGGTTGATTATGTTTTAGCCCAACACCCTGAAATCAATCAAGACAGATTATTTGTTGCAGGCGGTAGCTATGGTGGCTTTATGACCAATTGGATTGTCGGGCATACTGATCGCTTTAAAGCTGCGGTTAGTCAACGATCCATTTCTAATTGGATTAGTTTTTATGGGGTTAGTGATATCGGCATGTTCTTCGTTGAGTATCAATTACAACGTGATTTATCTGATGTGGAAGGTCTATGGAAGTTATCTCCACTTGCATACGCTCAAAATGTGAAGACACCAATCCGCTTCTTGCATGGACAAAGTGATTTAAGATGTCCTCAAGAACAAGCGGAACAAATGTATATTGCAATGAAAAAACATGGAGTGGAAACGGACCTAATATTATACCCGCAATCAAGTCATGGATTGTCACGTGAAGGTCTTCCTAACTTGAGAATGGAACGATTAAATCATGTGAAAGAATGGTTTGATCAACATCAATAAACTGAATCAAATTATAAAATAGGCTATATGAAAAGCTCACTTAGAATACTAGTTATTAGTTTCTAAGTGAGCTTTTTAGTCAATTTGAGTTGCTTGCGAGCAGCGACTATTATGTTTTGCTATCGAATATAAAAATGCTGCTTTCTACACCGACTTCTTCACTTCATATCGACGTGCGACTAATGATAAAGAATAACATACAATGAAATATAGAACCGCGGAAATAAAGAATACTTGTAAAATAACATCGACATCTTGGTTATAGATAATTTTCGCATTATGCATAATTTCCGGTAAGGCAATAATCGTCGCTAAAGACGTATCTTTAATTAAGGCAATTAATTGACTTACAATCGCTGAAATCATATTACGGATTGCTTGGGGTAATAAGATTAAGCTTAAGACTTGCCAAGTATTTAATCCAGATGCGTATCCGGCTTCTTTTTGTCCACTAGGTAAACCTTTTAATCCAGCGCGGATAATTTCTGAAATCATGGCTGATTCGAAAATAGTCATGGCGGTTACTGTCGACCAGAAGATAGATAAACGAATGCCAATTTGTGGTAATGCAAAATAAGTAAAGAAGATAATTAATAATAAGGGTAAATTACGAACGGTGTCGATTAATAAAGCGAGCAAATCTGACACGATCGGTATATTTTCATAACGTAAAGTACCTAAAATAATCCCAAAAATTAAACTTAAAATGATGGTCACGGCAGCGACACCAATGGTCACCCATAATCCGTTTAATAAGAAAGAAAATTGATTGCTGGTAATAAATAATAATGTTGTCATCTAAATTCCTCCTATCGGCTGGTTTGACTTTGACGTTCTTCTAGGCGTTTAACCATTAGACTAATTGGTACAGTAATGATCAAGTAGAAGATTCCAACAATAATATAGGTGCCGAAGACATTATAGGTTTCACTGACAATTAAGTCGCCTTGATACATTAAATCTAGGCCAGCCACCATTGCGAAGATAGAGGAGTTTTTGACGAGGTTAATCATTTGATTGCCTAATGGTGGTAACACCAATTTTAATGCTTGAGGCAAGATAATTAAAAACATTACTTGATTTTTAGATAAACCACTAGCTAAACCAGCCTCTCTTTGGCCATTTGGAATAGTTGTAATCCCACTTTTGACAACGTCCGCAACGAAAGAAGAAGTATAAATACTTAAACCAATGACACCTGACATAAAGCCACTAATATCAATTCCCGATAATGGGACAACCACATAGAAAAACATGACAATAATTAACAACGGAATGTTACGAAACACTTCGATGTAGACAGTAGCGATACCACTAAGTAGTTTATTATCGGAGGTTTGAGCAATTGCCATTCCAATTCCAATAATAAAGCTAGCGATTAATACAATCAGTGAGGCCAATAAAGTATGTCCGAATCCGGATAAAAATTGACCAGAATAGGTATTAAATAGTTCAAGCATATTACTCAGCTCCTTTCGCTAATACTTCCCCAAACCATTTATTGTAGATTTGGTCATAGGTTCCATCCGCTTGCATGTCAGCAAGGTGTTGATTAATCTGAGATATAAATCCTTCTTGTTGTTTATTAACAGCAATCCCATAAGGTTCATCGGTAAAGTTTTCACTGACAACACGATAGCCGTCGTTTCCAACTAATAAACCTAAAAGAATGGCATTATCAGTCGTAACGGCATCACCTTGACCTGCTTTTAGTGCGGTAAAGCCATCGGCATAGGTTTCTAATTCGATGATATTGGCTGCGGGTGCAGCTTCACGAATATTTTTAGCACTAGTTGATCCTTTAACCGTAATAACCGTATGCTCAGCCGTTAAATCCTTAACAGAATTAATATTAGCATCATTAGCAACTAATAAAGATTGCCCAGCTGCAAAATAGACATCACTAAAGTCAACGACTTTTTTACGAGCATCGGTGATAGTCATGGTAGCGATAATTGCGTCGATATTTCCGTTTTTTAGTAAAGGAATACGGGTTTTACTGGTAACTTCAATAAAGCGAGCATTTTCAGCATCACCGGTAATACGACGAGTTAATTCTTTCGCAATATCAATATCAAATCCTTCAATTTCTTGAGTTTCAACATTATAATAACCAAATAATTTCGTATCGTTTTTAACGCCCCATAGGATAGTTTGATCTTTTCCGGATAAGCGCTCAGCCACATCTTTAGTTAATGATTTTGAGGCAGCTTGATTAAAGACTAAGAGGAAAATCGCGATAATCGCAATAAACAATAGATAGGCGATTGTTTTACTGTGTTTTTTATAAGACTTCATACAATCACCTCTTAATGACGAATAATCTTACTTAGGAATTGGACCGCTCTTTCTTCTTTCGGTTGAGCAAAGAAATCATCAGAAGGGCTGTCTTCCACTATTTCACCTTGGTCCATAAAGATAACACGGTCGGAAACTTCTTTCGCAAATCCCATCTCGTGAGTAACCACAACTAACGTAATCCCTGCAGCTTTTGCGACTGAATTCATTACTTCTAAAACTTCGCCAACCATTTCAGGGTCTAGTGCTGAGGTTGGTTCATCAAATAGCATAATGTTTGGTTTCATTGCCATCGCTCTCGCAATCGCAACACGTTGTTTTTGACCCCCAGATATCATCGTAGGATAGCTGTCAATTTTATCTAGCATCCCGACTTGATCTAATAACTCTTTCGCTAGTTTTTCAGCTTCGGCTTTAGATTTCTTTAATACTTTTGTTGGTGCTAAGGTAATATTTTCTAAAACGGTCATGTGAGGATAAAGTTCGAAATGTTGGAACACCATCCCAATATGTTTACGGATATTTTTTAAATCGATTTTTGGCGTATTTAATTGCGTGTCATCTACCCATAGTTCGCCGCTATCAATGGTTTCTAATCCATTAATTGTTCTTAATAGGGTACTTTTTCCCGAACCTGAAGGGCCAATCAATACGACAACCTCTCCCGTATCAATCTTTAAATTAATATTTTTCAGTGCATGATAGTTTCCGTAGTATTTATCAACTTGTTTAAATTCGATTGTCATAGTTGATACCTCCTAAAATTTTTATTGTTACAATAACATTAAAATGAGATTAAATAAAGTTTCATGTTCCAAAAGATGTTAGATAATATTACATTGAAATACAAAACTAACTGCAAATTAATTCTTTAATTGACTGTTTGAGAACTCGCTAGTCATCCACTTGATAAAGAGAGCTAGTAATTGTGTGGTCATCATAATAGAAGCGATGATGATGGTTTGTAATACGAATAAAAGTCTTAATCAGTATAGTTCGTGATGAATAGATGAAAAAAGTAAATGCCGTGAAGAAAAACGGTACTAAGATGGTTGCTCTCTATTATAATATTTCCAAACGCAATAATCCTACATTTTGTACTAAAAAACAAAAAACAATCCTCATATCTGTTGATGATAACGCTTTTAGAAAACGTTATCATGAAGTTGTAAGATAAAACAAGGCATTAAAGGAGTGTTCAAGATGTCAAATATTAAGGTAGTTGGAGTAGTGGGAGCAGGAGCAATGGGGTCTGGTATCGCCAATTTATTTGCGCAAAATGGGTACCAAGTTATTTTGCGTGATGTAGAAGAACGTTTTATTCAAGCAGGAATGGATCGTATTACTAAGTTTATGGAGGGGTCAGTAAAACGAGGTAAATTAACTCAAGGACAAATGGATGAAACATTAGGACGTATCCGCACGACAACAGATTTAAATGAATTTAAAGAAGTTGACTTTGTTGTAGAAGCAATCATCGAAAAAATGGATATTAAACAATCGGTATTTAAAGAGTTAGAAAGAATTGTTCGTGAAGATGTTGTTTTGTCAACCAATACTTCATCATTATCTATTACTGAAATCGCCAGTGTATTAGATAATCCAGCACGCTTTGCGGGTATGCACTTCTTTAACCCAGCACAAGTAATGAAATTATGTGAAATTATTTATGGATTAGAAACAAGTGATGAAACTATCAATATTGTTAAAGAATTAGCTGAAAGCATTCGTAAAGAAGTGGTTATCGTTAAGAAAGACGTTCCAGGATTCATCGTTAACCGTATTATGATTCCTCAATTCATTGAAGCAATCAAAGTATTAGAAGAAGGAATTGCTTCTAAAGAAGATATCGATAAAGCAATGCGTTATGGTTTAAATCACCCAATGGGTGCATTTGAATTACAAGACTATGCAGGGGTAGATATTGGTTACCATGTAATGAACTACTTTGCTAAAGAATTTGGTGACAATCGTTGGACACCACCTACTTTATTAAAAAATATGATTCGTGCAGGACGCAATGGTAAGAAATCTGGAAAAGGTTTCTACGATTACGATAAAAAATAATATTTCAAATAGGCTATAAAATTTTTAAAAAAAATTTGGAGGTATCCTCATGGTAAAAGAATCAAGAGCAGATAAGTTGTTTAATAGTGGCGAAATGTTTTATTCAGACTTATATAACTATGCAGATGTATTAACTGATGGTGAAAAAGAAGTCTTAAAAGAATTAGAAGAGGTATTAGAAAAAGACTTAAAACCTTTATTAGCTGAAAATTGGCATAATGCAACTTTCCCATTAGAAGCATTCCAAAAAGTAATTGATATGCGCTTAATGGATGATCCACGTTTATTAGAAGGACGTGAAGATGGACGTATCTCAGAATTATTCCGTGGATTTCGTGCTTATACTTTAGCGAAAACTGATCCGGTATTAGGAACTTTCTATACAGCTAATGGTGGTCTTTTCCATGAGTGCGTTCGCGTGGGTGGTAGTGAAGAGCAAATCGCTCAATTAATGCCTGGAGTTTACTCTTGGGAAGGTTTAGGCGTATTAGCGATGACTGAACCAGATCATGGTTCTGATATCGCAGGTGGTATGGGAGCAACAGCAAAACGTGAAGGCGACCACTGGATTTTAAATGGTCACAAAAAATGGATCGGTGCTGGTGCAATTGCTAAATGGCATGCATTCTTTGCTCGTGACGTTGATGACAATCAAGTGAAATTATTCTATGTAGAGCGTGAATCAGAAGGGGTAGAAACGTTTGTTACACCTCAAAAAGCATTCTTCCGTATGATGCCTAACGCAGAAATCATTTATAAAGATGTAAAAGTACCAGAATCACAACGTGCTCAAAATGTTAACTCTTGGAAAGATTGTGCCAATATTTTACGTAACACGCGTTCCGATGTTGCATGGTTATTAGCCGGTGCTACAGCAGGTGCGTTTGAGTCAGCTTTAAAATATACACGTGAACGTGAACAATTCGGCAAACCAATTGCAAACTTCCAATTAATTCAGGAAAAATTAGCACGTATGGCGATGAATGCTCAAGCAACTTTAGCAATTGCTGTTCGTTTAGCTGAACAACAAGAACAAGGTATTTACCGTGAAGAAGCTTCTTCAATGGCTAAATTACATAATGGTTTCCGTGCTCGTGAAACAGCGGCATTAGCTCGTGAAGTAGCTGGTGGTAACGGAATTCTATTGAAATACGATATTCCAAGATTCTTCGCAGATATCGAAGGTATGTATACTTACGAAGGAACTCATGAAGTGAACTCATTAATTATTGGACGTCACTACACAGGATTATCAGCATTCATTTAATCAAACAAAAGAGTGTGGCCAGACTGCTGAAATTCTCAGTGGTTTGGCAATCACTCATTTAATAGAAAAGATAAGACAAAAAAGGAGATATTTTATAATGTTAAATGCTAAACAAGAAGAAATCGTAATCGTTGGTGCTGCTCGTACACCAGTTGGTGCTTACTTAGGAGATTTAAAAACAGTTCCAGTTGAAGTTTTAGGTGAAATAGCTTTAAAAGAAGCTGTTAAACGTTCAAACTTAGAAGTGTCTGACATTGATGAAGTTATTGTAGGGCACGTAACCGGAACTCAAACAACTAATAACTTAGGTAATATTATTGCGATTAACAGTGGATTAGACAATCGTTCAACTGGTATGACAATCAACCGTATTTGTGGTTCAGGTATCCAATCAGCAGTTTCTGCAACATTAGAATTATTGCACTCAAACAAAAAAATTATCGCTGCAGGTGGAGCAGAATCGTTATCGAGAGCACCATTCTTCTTACCAGAAAGTGTTCGTTATGAAGGATTTAAAGCAGGAAACCAAGTGTTGATTGATGCTAACTTAGAAGGACATTCTTCAGCATCCGGTCGTGATTCTGGTATTCAACATATGGGTAATACTGCTGAAAATGTGGTTCGTAAATACAATATACCACGTGAAAAACAAGATCAATTTGCGGTTGATTCGCAAGCAAAAGCAGCTAAGGCGATTGAAAATGGTCGTTTTGCACAAGAGATTGTTCCAGTTGAAATAGTGGGTCGTAAAGGTCAAGTAACAGTTGTTGAAAAAGATGGCCATCCAAGACCAGGGACGACATTAGAAAGTTTAGCAAAATTGCGTCCAGCATTTGAAAAAGATGGAACTGTAACCGCAGGAAATGCTTCAGGATTAAATGATGGTGCAGCGTTTGAAATCTTTACCACTCAATCATTGGCTGAAGAAAAAGGATTAGAAGTAATGGCTCGTGTGGTAGACTATCAGATTTCTGGATGTGCACCTGAAACAATGGGATTAGGTCCTGTATTCGCGATTCGTGAAATGTTAGAACGTCAAGGTATGGATTTAGTAAAAGATATTGATATTTTAGAAATTAATGAAGCCTTCGCTGGTCAGACAATTGGATGCTTAATTGAATTAGGTATCGATATGGATACAGAATACTATCAAAACAACTTTAACCCGCATGGTGGGGCAGTTGCTTTAGGACACCCATTAGGAATGTCAGGAGCGCGTATTATTACGTCATTATTATATGAATTCAAAAACAATCCAGACAAACGTTATGCGATTGCATCAGCATGTATCGGTGGTGGCCAAGGGATTGCGCTATTGTTAGAAAACGGCTATTACCAAGGTTAATAGGAGGGAATCATTCATGACACAAGAATTTACCGTAGCAGTAATCGGTGCCGGAACGATGGGTTCTGGTATCGCTCAAAAAATTGCCCAAGAAGGTATTAAATGTTATTTAGTAGATGTTAATCAAGCAGCAGTTGAACGTGGAATGGGCATCATTGAAAATATGTTAAATCAAGGGGTAGAACGTAAAGTTTTTACAGAACAATTTGTTAAAGAAACCTTAGGTCGTTTAATCCCTACTACCAATTACGAAGACTTAAAGGATGTAGATTTCGTTATTGAAGCAGTATTTGAAGATGAACAAGTAAAAGCAGATGTCTTAAGTAAATTGGATAAAATTTGTGATGAGAAAACAATTTTAAGTTCCAACACTTCAAGTTTTTATATTAAAAACTTAGCGAAGGCAACTAACCGTCCGGATCGTTTTATCGGTATGCACTATTTCTTCCATCCAGCTAAAAACCGTTTATTGGAAATTATTTCTCATGAAGGCACTAGCGAAGAAACCGTTGCGATTGCTAATAAATTTGCTGATTTACATGGTAAAACCTCTATCACAGTAAAAGATGCTCCCGGATTTGCAGTTAATCGTTTCTTTGTTCCTTGGTTAACAGAGTCTGTTCGCATTTATGAAGAAGGCTTGGCTAATAAAGCAACGATTGATGCAGCCGCTCGTGATGCTTTCAAGATTGGAATGGGGCCATTCGCTTTAATGAATGCAACTGGAATACCTGTTGCTTATCATTCTGCTAATACTTTAGCACGTGAAATTTCAGAATTCTATCGACCAGCAGAATTATTAAAAACACAAACCGAATCAAAAGAATTATGGGATGTTGAAGACGGAGAAGTAGATGAAAGTAAATTTGATGCTGTGAAAGAACACTTATTAGCAACAGCGATTGGTGTAGCAGGCAAATTAGTGGATGAAGGAGTCGCAACCATTGAGGACGTTAACCGTGGAGCAGTGGTTGGATTACGTTGGAAACAAGGACCATTCCAATTAGCGAACACAATTGGCGTTAAAGAAACGTATGAAATGACTAAACGGTTAGCTGAGAAAAGTCCTGGTTTCGAATTAAGTGAAACATTAAGAAAACAAGCTGAATTAGGTGAGCCATTCGAATTTAGTTTTGTTGATTATGAAGTAAAAGACGGAATTGCGAATATTCGCATCAATCGTCCAGAAGCTATGAATGCTTTAAATCCAACCGTTGTCGGACAAATAGAAAAAGCCTTTAATGAAGCAGAAGCTGACGCGAATGTTAAAGGAATTGTCTTCTCAGGAGCAGGTAAAGCTTTTGTTGCTGGAGCGGACTTAAAGTTCTTCGTAGATGCTATTAAAACAAATAATTTAGATAAGAATTACAATTTTACTTCAGGTGGCCATAATTTATTACGTCGTATTGAAAAAAGTGACAAATTGACGATTGCACTATTAGATGGATTGTCTTTAGGTGGCGGATCTGAATTAGCACTGGCATGTCAAGCCATTGTCGCGACTGAAAAAGGATCGTTTGGTTTCCCTGAAAGTGGACTAGGTATCTATCCAGGCTTAGGTGGTATGTTACGTACCAACCACCAAATTGGTAAAGAATTAGCAAAATACTTTGTTTTAACAGGTAAAGGCATTTCAGCTCAAGCAGCTAAAGACTTAGGAATTGTGACTAAATTAGTCGCTGCAGCTGATGTGCAAGCAGCCATTAAGGACTTGGTTGAAAATGGTGCTCCGGATAAATATCGTCAACGTGAAGTACCAATGCAATACGCTGAAATTAAGCATGCCTTTAACGATGATAACTTTGAAAAAACAATCAAAGGCATTGCTGGGGAAGGTGTTCGTGAAGAGTTCGCTCAAAAAACAGCTAAAACAATTGGTTATAAAGCACCCGGTATTTGTAAAATCATTCCGGAAATGATTGATCGACAAGCTGAAATGACGATTGATGAAGGAATTGAGTATGAATTATCTTTATTAAATGAAACTTTTGCCAAACCAGAAGCTTTGATTGGATTAGAAGCTTCGTTAGCAGGTAAGCGACCAGATTATAGTAGCCTTAACTAATTGAACAAATAAAACAGGTCCCAGAGTGGATATTGTAAAAGGAGCGTTAATGATGAGAATAGATTGGTTTGCTGATCGAGCACGAATCAGTGGTTCGAAAGTAGCAATCATAGAAGCCGAGAAGGGCCGTAAGTGGACTTTTGACCAAATGAACCAACGTGCCATTAATTTAGCGGCTTATTTACAAGAAAAAGGAATTCAATCTGGAGATCGTGTGGCATTGTTTTCCTCAAATGACGTCGCCCATTTTGATTTTCTGTTAGCTTGTACAAAATTAGGTGCTATCTTTGTGCCGATGAATTGGCGATTAAAAGATACTGAAGTCATGCATGTTATACAAAATTCAGAACCAAAATTATTGGCTTATTCAAGAGTACATAAAACACGTTTAGGTTTAGTGCCGGAAGAGTTACTCGACATAGATATTGACAGTGAGGACTATGATGCGATTGTTGATCCTAATAAAAAGAAGACATTCCAACCCAATCATTCAATGACTGAAGAAGATATTGCAGTCTTGATTTATACAAGTGGTACGACAGGTTTGCCAAAAGGAGCAATGATTAGTCATCGTGCTATTATTAGTAATGGCTTAAACAGCATTCCGAGTTGGAATATTCACGCTGGTGATCGTGGTATGACGACCACCCCGATGTTTCATACAGCAGGGCTCTTCTGTTTCACGATACCGATTTTAATGGCAGGAGGGCAAATGGTTGTTCAGCGTTTCTTTGATGCAGATGAAACTATCGAAATCATTCGTGATTTTAAACCAACAAAGGCCTTCTTTGTACCAACGATGTGCTATATGTTAGCACATTCGGCATTATTCAATAAAGAGAACTTGAGTTCTTTAAATTATATTATATCTGGTGGTGCACCATTATCTGAAAATGTTTACCAATTATTTGCGGAACATGATTTACCTTTAGTCAATTCGTATGGCTTAACTGAAATTGGACCCAATAACTTCTCCAACACACCAGAACGTCAACGAATGAAAAAATTATCTGTTGGTAAACCTATTATGTTTAATGATGTAAGAATCGTAGATGATGAAGGAAATGGCGTCCCGCAAGGGGAAGTTGGTAATTTGATTATTAGTAATAATGCTAAATTTAGTGGCTATTGGAATAATACAGAAGAAACAGCGAAAGTGTTGAAATATGATTTTGTTTTTACGGGTGACTTAGCACGTATGGATGAAGAAGGGGATTATTTCATCGTCGGACGAAGTAAAGATATGATCATTACCGGTGGCGAGAATGTTTATCCAAGTGAAGTAGAAAAAGTATTAAATCAATTTCCAGGAATAGTTGATTCAGTTGTCTTTGGTATTCCAGTTGAACAATGGGGTGAATCCGTCGTAGCAGCCATTATTACCAAAGGATTAGATGAATCGATTATTGAGGAATTGACCGAATATGCCAAGTCAAATTTAGCTGGCTATAAGACACCAAAACGTTACTATTTATTGGATGAATTTCCTAAAACACCAATTGGCAAAATCGATAAAAAAGCATTATTATCAATGGCACAAGCGTTTGAAGAAGGTCGTCATGATTTAAGTAGACCTAGACAAATCATTATGTAATACAAATAGATTAAAATAACCTATTTAGGAGGAATAAGAATGAGCAAAGTAATTTCGTATCGTGAAGCCGCGAATTTAGTAAATGACGGCGATTTATTAGCAACCTTAACATTTGGTTTAGGTGGGCTACCAGAACAATTATTAGTAGGTGTTGAAGAACGATATCAGGAAGAACAACATCCAAAGGATATTACCTTTATGTGGTCTTGCGGAATCGGTAATAATCAATATGGTCGTGGCGCTGACCACATGACTGCACCAGGGCTCGTTAAACGATTAATTGCTGGTCACGTCGGATCTTCTCCAGGTATGGTTGAGAAAATCGTTAATAATGAGTACGAAACTTATTTATGGCCTCAAGGCGTTATCACTCAATTATACCGTGCGATTGCTGGACGTAAACCAATGTTAACTAAAGTAGGGTTAAAAACTTTCGTTGATCCCCGCTTAGAAGGATCTCGTTCAACAACCATTACCAAAGAAGATATTATTAAGGTCGTTGAATTAGATGGTGAAGAGTGGCTTCAATACCCGAATTTAAAAATTGATGTTGCCTTCATTCGTGGATCTTACGCTGATGAAAACGGGAACGTATCGGTAAAAGACGAAACATGTAAATTAGAACAATTAGAACTTGCGATGGCTACAAAAAACTCTGGTGGGATTGTGGTCGCACAAGTTAAAGATGTCGTTCAAAATGGTACGATTCATCCAAAAGATGTTCAAATACCATTTGGTTTAGTTGATTATGTAGTAGTAGCCGAAGAAGAAAAATATCATCAACAAACAATGGGAACTTACTACAATCCTCGTTTAAGTGGCGATATTAAAGTGCCAATTAAAACGGATAGCGTTAAACCGGCTAAGTTAGATGTACGTAAAATTACAGCTCGACGTGCTGCGATGCAATTACGTCCTGGGGATACGATTAACCTTGGATTTGGTTCTCCAGATATGGTTGCGCAAGTTGCTAGCGAAGAAGGTGTAGCAGATCGTTACCATGCTACATTAGAGATGGGCTTATGGGGTGGTATCCCAGCGGTTGGTTTAGACTTTGGATCAGCATTGAATCACGAGGCATCCATTCCGATGGCTAATCAGTTTGACTTCTATGATGGCAACGGATTAGATCTAACCGTTTTAGGTATTGGCGAAATTGACCAATATGGGAATAATAATGTTACTAAATTTGGTCCTAAAGTACCGGGACCAGGTGGCTTTATTAACATTTCACAAAATACTAAACGGATTGTCTTCATTGGTTCATTTACAGTAGGTGGTAAATCACACTGTGAAGATGGTAAGTTAGTTATTGATGATCAAGGTAAAGGGCCGAAATTCATTAAGAATGTTGAACAAGTTTCATTCTCTGGTGAATACGCAATGGAATCAGGACAAGAAGTTTTATATGTAACCGAGCGAGGAGTGTTCGATTTATACCAAGGTCAACTGCGCTTGATTGAAATTGCACCAGGCGTTGATTTACAAAAAGATATTTTAGATCAAATGGAATTTACACCATTAATTGCAGAAGACTTGAAAGAAATGGATTCAGGTATCTTTAGCGAAAAATGGGGCGGTTTAGCTGCAATTATCGATGAGAATGCCAAACTAAACGAATAATAATCACAAACTTACAATACACTCTCTTTAGAAAAAGTCGGGAAGCTGGATACTCCCGGCTTTTTTGATTTTTAAAATAAAACTGAATTAATATAAGAGCACTATAATATTGAGTGGGAGCGGGCATAAACTTGG
>NZ_BCQX01000055.1 GCF_001552295.1 Globicatella sanguinis NBRC 15551
AGTTTGAGGCCACTCAACCCCTGCGCGTTTAATGAATAAGCACTAATTTGACTGAATTTTTCAAGCTTGTTCTCAGCTACGTTAAGACGCAGTTTGGGGCCACTCAACCCCTGCGCTTTTAATGAATAAGCACTAATTTGGCTGGATTTTTCAAGATTGTTCTCAGCTACGTTAAGACGTAGTTTGAGGCCACTCAACCCCTGCGCTTTTAATTAACGCACAATAATTTGACTAAATTTATCAAGCTTATGCCCAGTCTTATTAAAAGATTCATTATTTATTTGAACCGAATTGGTTTTCAGTCTAGTTTCATAGATTTAATGTAAAAGGCACTTGAATTAAAATACCACACTCAATATCAATTTATTTAAGCGAAACTAAATTGTTATTTTTTTGTGAAAAAAGTATAATTAAGCTACACCATTGAATACTTTATGTTATAATGAATGAGATAATGACGATAAAGAGGGGACTACTATGAGTACACTTGGAAGTAAACTTCGAGATGCCCGTATTGAAAAAGGGTATACATTAAATACATTACAACAAATGACCAAAATTCAAAAAAAATATTTAGTTGCGATTGAAGAAGGTCAATTTTCTGAATTACCGGGTAATTTTTATATACGAGCATTTGTTAAACAATATGCGGATGTCGTTGGATTAAACGGTGATGAATTATTAAAAGAATATAAAGATGAGATTGAGGTCTATCCAGACGAAGACGAAATGGTCGAGATAGAAAATATCGAAACAGAAGAAATAGGTAGTCGTGTTAAATCGCGTCAAGAAAATCAAGAAAAAAGTAATCTTGAGATTTTATTAACCTATTTACCTTTAGCCTTTCTAATTGGTTTGATATTAATGATTATTTTTTCACTATCGATGGCAATTTCGCGTATGAATGATGATAGTAAATCAAATAAAAATGATAATGCAAATACTTCATCTATTGTCTCCACCGTTGAACCAGAAAGTCTAGTTACGACGACAAGTACCACTAATGAAGAAACAACACAAGCAACCCAAGATTTAGCTGAAAATCAAATTAAAATTGGTGATAAGGTATTAACGTTAATTTCAAATGAGGGTGAAGAATCTGTATATGAAATTCAAGGTGACTTCAACGATTATACCTTTGGTGTTAAAGGAAAAAGCTATGTATGGATTGGGATGTACGAAGACGAAAACATTGTGGTAGATACTTCAATCTCCGAAGGAGAAGACTTTGAATATACTGTTAATGAAGGTGTTACTTCATTTAGAATTCGTTTAGGATATCAAGAAGGTGGTACATTCACAGTTAATGGTCAAGAATTAGAATTGAATAATCCGTACTTTGGAAGTACAGTTGTTTTCCAATTAGCTGATGATGCCGCTTCACAAGAAGTAGAAGAAACGACTGCAATAGAGGAAGTTGTTGAAGAGTCAGTGGCCGAAGAACCAATGAGCGAAACAGGTTACCAAGGACCAGCTGTATTACAAGGACAAGACGAAGGGAATAATAACTAATGAATATTGCGAATAAATTAACACTTTCACGAGTGGTGATGATTCCAATCTTTATTTTGTTGATGATATTTGAATTTGGCAGTCTTTCGTTTAATCAGCAAATTATTCCAGTATCACAATTTCTAGCGGGAATTGTCTTTATTGTCGCGAGTGTTACGGATTATTTAGATGGATATCTTGCTCGTAAATTAAATTTGGTGACATCTTTTGGAGCTTTTTTTGACCCAATGGCTGATAAATTGCTGGTGATTGCTGCTTTTATTTTATTAATTGATAAAGGTGTAGTTCCAAGTTGGGCCGTATTTATTATTATTGCCAGAGAGTTGATGGTTACAGGATTACGTGTTTTATTAGCAACACATGATGGTAAGGTTATGTCTGCCGCATTACCAGGGAAAATAAAAACTTTTACCCAAATGTTCGCTATCGTGTTTTTCCTTTTTAATAATTTTGGATTAACACTCGATATTGCTTCCATCTTCTTTTATATTTGTTTGTTTTTCACCGTTTATTCTGGCGTAGATTATTTTTGGAATGCACGTTTCTTATTTAAAGAACTTTAATTGGTGAATGTGGGTAGAAAGGAAGGAGTTAACTTTCATTTCTACTCGCATTTTTGATTCTTAATAGATAATTTAAAATTGAAGTGATAGGTAACTTGGAACGAATTTTATAGGAAGTTGGTTAATCTCATTAATGTAAAAATAAACTGACTAATACATGATAAAGCTTTGAATTATGATATCAAATATCACACCATGCGATAAAAATGATAAAGCTTTGAATTTTGTTGCGCAATCTCATCAAGGCGATATAGAAAAATAGCCAAGCTAAAAGCTCTGAAATCATCACTATATGACTTCAGAGCTTATTCTTTGTTTATATGATTATTGTTCTAATTGTTCAACTAAGTTTTCAATATACTCTTTTAACTCAGAGGCGATTTCAGGATGTTTTAATCCATATTCAACACTCATTTGTAAAAAGCCTAACTTACTACCCACATCGTAACGATGACCATCAAAACGTTTGGCGAAAACACGTTGAGTTTTATTTAAGGTATCGATGGCATCGGTTAGCTGAATTTCGCCACCAGCCCCTGGGGTTTGATTTTCTAAAATAGAAAAAATTTCAGGTGTTAGAAGGTAGCGGCCAATGATTGCTAAATTACTTGGAGCATCTTCAGGTTTTGGCTTTTCAACAAAAGCATCGACATAATAAGTACTGTCATCGAATTTTCTAGATGGTGCGATAATACCATATTTAGAAGTTTCTTCTGGATCAACTTCCATTACCGCAATATTTGAGGCATAGGTTTCATCGTATACATCGATTAATTGTTTAGTTAATGGTACTTCACTATGCATAATGTCATCACCTAACATGACAATGAATGGTTCATTGCCAACAAAGGCTTTGGCTTGTAACACCGCATCGCCTAAACCTTTAGGGTAAGGTTGACGTACAAAGAACAGATTAATACCAGTGGCTTGTTTAACTTTTTCTAGAAGTTCCATCTTACCTTGTTTTAATAAGTGTTCCTCTAATTCAATATT
The DNA here is from genome assembly GCF_001552295.1 of Globicatella sanguinis NBRC 15551. Taxonomy (GTDB): domain Bacteria; phylum Bacillota; class Bacilli; order Lactobacillales; family Aerococcaceae; genus Globicatella; species Globicatella sanguinis. The sequence goes on from NZ_BCQX01000055.1 coordinate 3,069, forward strand.
AGAATCAAAATGATCTTCGATGGAACGTTTACTTTTACCAGTAATAATTAGTATATCTTCGATACCTGAGGCAATCGCTTCTTCAACAATAAATTGAATAGTTGGTTTATCCACAATCGGCAACATTTCTTTGGCCATGGCTTTGGTAGCAGGCAAGAAACGAGTTCCAAGTCCAGCAGCAGGGATAACAGCTTTTCTTACTTTTTTCATATGTATCTAATCATCCTTTATTTTGGGTTATATTTTGATAAATGTTCAGATATTTCTGATTGACTTCATCCCAATTAAATTTGTTAGCATTATTAAGTGCATTCTTGGATAGTGTTGCATAGTTTTGCTTAATAAAATCAATTGCTTTAGTAAAGCCTAATTCATCAGTTTTTGCAACGCTGACTCCAATATAGTGATTGTCAAAGAAAGAATCAAATCCTTCATTTTGAGTATAGATAACAGGCAATCCTTGACTCATTGCTTCTGGATAAACTAATCCAAATGTTTCTGGAGAAGAGAGTAGGGCAAAGACATCCATTGTTCGATAAAAGTCTTTTAGTTGCTCTTTATTCATAGGACCGTGATAGGTGACACAATCAAACGCTTTTAACTGTTCAACTATTTTAGGGTTCCAAGTAGGTCCGACAATGTTTAAATGTGCTTGTGCTATATTCTCGGAGTAAGACTGGACCATTTTGGCTAATTGAACAAAACGTTTTTCATGAATTGTTTTACCAACAGAAACAATTTGAAGAGGGGAATGAATCGCCGGTTGCTTTTCGGTAAAGCGATTTTCTAACCAATAAGGGTCAATCCCATTGCTAATGACTTGTGTTTTTGCACGCAAAGTTTCTTTCATTCTTGAAGGAATATGATTGGCAAATACTTCATTATAATTATTACGTGAAATGAAGAAGACCTGACTGGAATTTTCTAATATTTTTAATCCCATTGGCTTTAACCATGGCATTTTGTCAAAAAATGTCCGAATATCAGCACTTCTTACTGCCACGACGTAAGGGGTCTTAGTTTCTTTCCATAATTGGTAGGCTAACCATCCATTTGAAAATAATGAATGAGCATGAATTAAATCATATTGTTCAGCTTGATAAGTATTTTTCAAATCTTTTAAAATATTATAATGTTTTAAATGAAAAAGATAGCGTTCAAACTGATGATGGTTTCGGTGAATTGTTGTATAGTCTCCACTTGCTGCAATGCGTTCTTCAGGAAATTGATGGGAGATAGGAACGTAGACATCAATTTCTAAACCCGCATTTAATTGACGGTCATATAAATGTTTAAAAAGACCTGAGGTCGAAAAATAAGAATTAATATGTAAAACTTTCATTTTTATTCAGCTGCTTCCAATTCAGCCACCCGTGATTCTAACATCTCCACACGTTCGACTAATTCCATTGTTGCTTCATCATTGAAAGTTGTTTGTTCATCATTTAAACTTAAAATTTCAATCATCCAATAGCCAATAATTAGAAAACCAATGACGATAATCATCAATGAAATCATACCACCACGGTCTAATCGCTTGTCGAATTCGTCAATTTGTTTACTAAATGCTTGATCTAATTTAGCATTAGTATTTTTATTGTCTTGCATCATTCTTACCCCCAATTATGATTGGTGATTTAAAATGCCCATTCTCCATTACGGAAAATAGCAAAAGTTTCACCATCTTTTGTAATTCCATCAATATTCATTTCAGCGTTACCAACCATAAAGTCAACATGGACAGTTGAACGGTTTAAACCACTTGCTTTTAATTCTTCTTGTGACATTTTGGTACCATTTTGAACGGAAGTGGCATAAGCTTGTCCAATCGCTAAATGGTTTGAGGCATTTTCATCAAATAAGGTATTGAAAAATGTAATATTTGATTGAGAAATTGGTGAGCTATGTGGTACTAATGCCACTTCACCTAAACTACGAGCTCCTTCATTATTTTCAATTAATGTTTTTAGAGTCGCTTCCCCTTCAGCAGCACTTACTTCAATGATTTCGCCATCTTTAAATTTGAAAGTCATGTCACGAATGACGACTCCATTGTAACTTAAAGGTTTCGAACTTTTAATAATACCATCTGCACGACGAAAATCTGGTGCAGTGAAAACTTCTTCTGTTGGCATATTGGCAATAAAGATTTCACCTTGTTGATTCGTACTGCCAGCACTTTCCCAAACATGATTCAATGGTAAACCAACCGTAAAATCAACACCAGGAGCGGTATAATGTAAGCTGTCAAATTGTTTTTCGTTTAAGAAATCAGCTTTTTCATTTAAAGTTGCTTCATGTTTTTCCCAAGCTGCAACTGGATCTTGCTCATAAACACGTGTCGTTTTAAAAATTTGATCCCATAAAGCATCAACTTGCGCCTCTGAGCTTTCTAATTCGGGGAAGACTAATGCTGCCCACTCTTGACCAGCTGCGGCACATACGAGCCAACTCATTACATTAGCTTGTGAGGCAATACGTTGTTCAGAAAATGCTAATGAAGCGGCTTTACTTGCTGCTGCTAATTTTTCTGGGGCAATATCTTTTAATGCATTTGGATTTGCCGAACGTAGGGCAATTCTTTTGGCACGTGTTTCAATATCGTACTTAGATTCAGCCACACGATATTCAGGAATATCTGTTAATGTTTCAACTGATTGATGTTGATAACCTAAAATACTAATGGCAGTATCCGTCCAATTAACTTTAACGTGTTTTGCACCTAATTGATAAGCATGTTGTGTCATTAATCTTACCAATGGCGCTTGTTCTATTTCGGCATTGATTAAAACATAATCATCTGTCGAAACATTTAACCCTTTTGTCATTAATAAATTTGCATATTTATCTAATAAAACATCAAAATTTTCTAATACCATTTTATACCTACTTTCTATGATTCAAAATGACTAGCAATGGCGTCTGCTAGGGCATTCAAGTTTTCAATATCTTCATCTTCAGCGTTTAAATTGACTTTTACACTTTCGCCACCTTTAGTTGCACCCGTTGCAACAAATTGATTTTCAAAGAAATCAACAGCAGCACAGAAATAATCATAAAAATCATCGCCAGAACCAAAGACACCAAAAACTTTACCGGTTAAATCAAGTTCACCTAATTCTTCATGGAAATCAATCATTTCATCAGGTAAAACACCATCAACACCATAGGTATAGCTACCTATGATACAAATATCATAATCTAAAAAATCGTGTGCATCGGCTTGCATACAATCAACTATTTCAACATTAATATCATGTTCTTCAAGTCTTTCAGCAACGATATCAGCCATTTCTTCGGTATTACCGGTTAAACTGGCAAATACAATTAGGGCTTCAGCCAAACTAATTCCTCCTTACATTGCACCTTTTTTAAGGTTTTCGTTTCTATTATAACAAAGATTCCTTTCAATATATATATAAATTAAATATAGATTTGAATTTTAAAGGTGAAACCACTATGAATAATTTTTGATAACCCAATAAATTCGCTATCATTAACTTCTTATCTTGTGTTATAATGAACACTAAGAGTAAATAAGTATAGGAGTGGTATGATGTCAGTTTTAGTTACTGGTGGAGCGGGTTATATTGGTAGCCATACAGTGGTAGAGTTATTAAATTTAGGAACCGACGTGATTATCGTTGATAATTTTTATAATAGTAAGCCAGAAGTATTAGAGCGCATTAAAGAAATTACTGGCAAAGACTTTAAGTTTTATGAAGCTGATATTTTAGACAAAGAAACAATGACTAAAATTTTTGCTGAAAATGATATTGAATCCGTGATTCATTTTGCCGGTTATAAAGCGGTGGGTGAATCTGTTTCGAAACCTTTAGAATATTATCATAATAATATTGAGGGAACGGTTGCCTTATTAGAAGTGATGCGTGCAGCAAATGTAAAAGATATCGTATTCTCATCTTCAGCAACTGTCTATGGTTCGGAAAATCCTTCTCCATTAGTTGAAAGTATGCCAGCTAATACGGCAAGTAATCCTTATGGTTATACTAAAGTTGTTAATGAACATTTACTAACTGATTTAACCATTGCTGACCCAGAATGGTCGGTCACCTTATTACGTTATTTTAATCCTATTGGTGCTCATGAATCAGGACGTATTGGTGAAGACCCTCAGGGAATTCCTAATAATTTGATGCCATATATTACACAAGTTGCAATTGGTAAACGGGATCAATTAACCATTTTTGGTAATGACTATGACACTCCAGACGGTACTGGTGTGCGTGATTATATCCACGTAGTTGATTTAGCAAAAGGTCATATTAAAGCCTTAGAAAAGAACAAAGAACAAAAAGGTGTAAAAGTTTATAATCTTGGTACAGGAGTTGGCTATTCAGTACTTGACTTAGTCAATGCCTTCCAAAACACTAATAATATTGAGATTAAATACGTAATCAGTGAACGTCGTCCAGGCGATGTCGCAACTTGTTATGCAGACGTTACGGCAGCCAATAATGAGTTGAATTGGAAGACTGAAAAGACTTTAGAGGATATGTGCCGTGATTCTTGGAATTGGCAATCAAATAATCCTCAAGGATATGACGAGAAGTAGTGTTCGCAAATGAAAAATAAACGTAGACAAACACCTCAACATATTAGTCCTAAATTTGAGCCAAATACCAAAAATAAACGTTCTAATGGCATGATTACGTTATTTATCAGTATGGCGCTATTTGTCACTTTATTTTTCTTTGGTTACCATTATTATATGGGGATTGAAAAAAGCTACTATCATTCGATTGAAGAGATAAATTGGATTGAAAAAGCGGATCGTTTGTCCAAAAATCAGCCTACGACTTTTTTAGTCGTAGGTCTGTCTTTTCCAGATGGTGGCAGAATTGAATCTCAACAAGCAACGAGTTGGAATCTCATTACTTTAAATCCTAAGACAGGACAAGGGTTATTAAGCCAGGTAGATGCTCAGTTAGAAGTTGATAATAAGCCTTTATATCAATGGAACCCACGTCATCAAACGGATTTATTATTAAATAAATTAGAAATAATATTGGACCAAAATATTGATCATTTAACGGTTATTTATTTGTCAGAAACAAAGAGTCTTATTGACTTGTTTCCTAATATTACGATTACACCTCAAGCAGACTATACCTATAATGATTTGCACCTACAAAAAAATCAAAACACTTTACTTTCCGGACGATTAGCTTTACAATATATGCTTAATCAAGGTGAAGAGACTGTTTCAGAGCGAAATCAACGAGTGAATGAGGTCTTATTAGGTATTTGGAATGAAGTATACGGTTTGAACCATTTACCGCATTGGAAGATTTATTTCGATGAAGCCAGTCAAACAGTATATAGTTCGTTATCTTGGCAAGATTACTTACGATTAAATTTTGGCAGTTACCAAAAAGCTATAAAGAATTTAACCATCCTTGAAGTGGATAAAGATAATTTGGAGGAGCTAAGAACAAAAGTCAAAGAAATAATCAATTAGTCGTATTATTAAGGAAGTTAATTAAATGAATCATGAAACAAATAAAAATAAAAAGAAAAAGAGAAATTGGCTGAAAATCCTAAGTGCAATCTTTGTGATTTTACTCGCCGTTGGTTTAGGGCTTTTCATTAAAGTGAATTCAGACATTAATGAATTAAAAAAATCAGTGGTGGTTGAAGATATTTCAGTTAATAAATTACGTGACAAAGAAGCCGAAGTAGATGAAGGGGAACCGTTGAATATTTTACTTTTGGGAACTGATGCGAATAATCTAGAACGAACCGAAGATCAAGGCTTTGTGAGTCGATCTGATACTATTATGATTGTCAGTTTAAATCCTCAGACACAAACAACTAAAATGTTAAGTATTCCACGAGATACTTTATCCTTTATTGAAGGCTATAATGAACCTGAGAAGATTAACCATGCGTATGCCTATGGTGGCATTGAGACCGCTATTGATACAATTCAAGCCTTTTTAAATTTACCAATTGACTATTATGCTGTATTGGATATGTCAGGATTAGAAGAATTGATAGATGCGATTGGTGGCATTGAAGTCACTAGTCCTTTAACTTTTACTTATCGAGGCACCCAATTTAAAAAGGGTGAAACAAGGGAAGTAAATGGAGTCAAAGCGATGAATTTTGCCCGGATGCGTTATGATGACCCTGAAGGCGAAGTTGGACGACAAAATCGCCAAAAAATGGTTATTAAAGCGATAATGGATAAATTACTCAGTTTGAATGCTGTTACTTATTACCCACAAATTTTACAAGTGGTTGCCAAAAATGTTAAAACAAATTTTGATTTAACAACCATTTTATCGGTATATCCTAAGTATGTGTCAGCTCTCAACAATATTTCATCTATTGAATTTGATGAAATGCAACCATTATATTTAGATGATATTTTTTACTTTAATATTCCAGTCTCTGCACGTTTGAAAGTTTCAAATGAATTACGAGCTCATACTCAACTTGAAGCGATACTAGCAAGTTCATTGGCTGACCCGATGGCTGATAATGAAAATGAGTTCATTAAGAGTGAATTGATTGTGATGAATCAATATCCAAGTGGACTAACACAAGAGCAAATTGACGCTATCAATCAACAACAGGCCGATTTAGAAAGAGTACGTGATTTAGAGACTTCATATTATGAAGGCGATATTTACCAACAACCAACCCAAGGATATGAAGCACCTTCTTATCAACCTAGTTATACTGAAGCGCCGTATTATCCTCCACAAACCGAACAACCTAGTGTCACTGAGCCGCCGGCCTATACAGAACCGGTGACGGAACCACCCGTCGACACAGCACCACCGGTTACGCAACCACCTGTGCAGAGTGAACCTGAAGTGACAAATCCTGTCGTAACCCAGCCACCAGCTGAATAGGTATGGATAGGGTAATATGACCAGATTGAATAACTTAAATAAACAAAAATAAATAACGAGGTTTGGCGATAAAGATGTCTTCGCTAGACCTCGTTCATTTTGAATGGAAATTAATATTGTGAAAGAATAGGTGGTGACCAGTTCTTCAATCCATTATTCATTAGAATTGTTACTATCGATAAACATGATTTTTAATAAAATGATGGCTAAATAGAAAATTCAAACCAATTTACGCTGGATAAGCTAAGGGCAATAGAAGTAGATAGTATTTTTTCATTAAAAGAGTAAGTTTGATATACTAATAACTGAAATAAAAAGAAGTGAGGTGATGATCAACAATGAAATATGGTTTATTAACTTTTGAAGAACCGAAGCCCGATACAACGCGAAAAATTTTGCATGTCGATATGGATGCTTTTTATGCGAGCATTGAAGTGCGAGATAATCCTAGTTTGAAAAATCGACCTGTGGTCATCGCCAAGCATCCTAATTTAACCGGTGGTAGAGGGATCGTTGCTACTTGTAATTATATTGCTCGTCAATATGGTATTCATTCAGCAATGTCTGCTGTAGAAGCTTACAAACTGTGTCCGAAAGCTATTTTTATTCAAGGGAATATGGATTATTATCGTGAGGTTTCGCAACAAATTCGCGCAATATTTTTAAAATATACTGATGTTATTGAACCTTTATCATTAGATGAGGCGTATTTAGATGTGACCGTCAATAAAATTAATGAAGCGAGTGCGCTAAAAATTGCACATTTAATTCAAAAAGAGATATACGAAACCCTTTCGTTAACTTGTTCTATCGGTGTTTCTTATAATAAATTCATCGCAAAAATTGCCTCTGATTATCATAAACCCCACGGCATCACTATTGTGACACCTCAAGAAGCCACTAAGTTCTTACAAGCACTTCCGATTGATAAGTTTTATGGAGTCGGCGTGAAATCCATTCCGCATTTCCATGAATTAGGAATATTTAATGGAAAAGATTTGTATCAACAAGATTTAGATACTTTAATTAAACATTTTGGTAAGATGGGCTATTCCTTATATTTTAAAGTTCGTGGAATTCATAATGCTGCAGTAAATCAACAGCGAGATCGCAAATCAATTGGTAGAGAAAGAACCTTTACTCAATTTTTGAATGATGAAGAAAAAATTAACGTTCAATTTGAAAAACTTACCCAGAGTGTGATGAAAAAAGTTAGAGGTTTAGGCTTGCTTACAAACTCTGTTACAATTAAAATAAGATATGGAAACTTTGAAACGATAACGAGACAAATGCAAGCAGAAGATTATTTTGATTCTTATGAAGAGGCTATTTCCATTGTGAAAGAATTATGGCAAAAACATGGGAATTTAGATCAAGAAGTGCGTTTACTGGGCGTGTCTGTTTCAAATTTATTAAATCCGGAGACATCCGCAATCCAATTAACAATTCAAGAAGGGAGTGTTGATGAATGGCTTGGTTCATCGAATTAAATCCAGTTTTACAAGCGTTTCTAGCTGGAATTTTTACATGGCTATGTACATTATTTGGCTCAGCTGTGGTCTTTTTTGTTAAAGATGTAAATGATAAATTTTTAGCAGTAATGCAGGGGTTTGCTGCCGGTATTATGACTGCTGCTTCTTTTTGGTCGTTACTAGCACCGGCACTTGAATATGCTGAGAATAGTGCGTTACCTACCTGGGTACCGGTAACGATTGGCTTTTTAGCCGGAGGAATATTTTTGCGATTATTAGATAAACTTGTTCCCCACCTACATATCAGTGGGGACCACGGGGACACGGATATCAAAAGTGTTAATATTTCTCGTACTGCCATGTTAGTGCTAGCCGTCACGATCCATAATATACCAGAAGGAATGGCCTTAGGGGTCGCTTATGCTGCTGCGAGTATGCAAGTCAATGGTGCCACGATAGCGGCTGCTTTGGCATTAACGATAGGGATTGGTATTCAAAATATTCCAGAAGGCTCAGCCTTATCATTACCTTTAAGAGCAGAGGGAAAATCAAAATGGCGTGCTTTCAATATGGGGCAATTGTCTGCTTTAGTTGAACCATTTGGTGCGTTATTTGGTGCCGCAGCGGTATTATTAGTGACGACTATTTTACCTTATGGTTTAGCCTTTGCTGCTGGGGCGATGATCTTCGTAGTAGTGGAAGAGTTAATCCCAGAATCTCAAGCTTCAAAATATACAGATTTATCAACTTTATGTTTTTTTAGGTGGATTTGTTATTATGATGATTTTAGACGTTAGTCTAGGTTAATCATGATGATCGCCCATGTTTGTGTGCAGTATTACAATCTCTTTATTGTATTACTATAAATGCATAAACATGGTTTTTTTATGGGAATTTTCAAATTTGAGTATTGTGACCATTATTGAAAGCCAAACAAGGAAACTAATTATTATCATGATGTAAAGGATTTATTGATCAAAATTATTAGTAAAAAAAGTATTAATAAGTAATCGGTTTGTACTAGCAACTGTATTATAAAACTGTTATAATGACATCAGATTACTATTAACATTTTTTATAGAAGAGAAGGGGAAATTTTGTATGGCAACGAAACACGAACAGATTTTGCAATATATTAAATCTCTACCAGTTGGCAATAAAATTTCGGTCCGTGGGATAGCCAAGAAATTAAATATGAGTGAAGGAACCGCCTATCGTGCGATTAAAGAAGCTGAAACAAGAGGGTTAGTCTCTACTATTGAGCGCGTAGGGACGATTCGAATAGAACAGAAAGTAAAATATTTAACGGATATGCTAACCTTTAAAGAAGTGGTCAATATTATCGATGGGGATATATTAGGTGGATCAGATGGCTTATCGCGTCATTTAAATAAATTTATTATTGGTGCGATGAAAGAAGATGCAATGGTTCGTTATTTTAGTGAGCAGTCTTTATTAATTGTGGGGAATCGTACGGAAGCACAATTACTTGCGTTAGAGCATGATGTAGCCGTTTTGATAACAGGTGGTTTTAAAGCAAACCCAAGCGTTATTCAATTAGCTAATGAACGTAACTTACCATTAATCTCCACTTCGTATGATACTTTTACAGTGGCGACTATGATTAATCGTTCAATTTCTGATCAATTAATTAAAAAAGAAATTTTAACGATTGAAGACATTTATACTCCGATTGAAAAAACAGTCGCTTTAACAGCACAAGATAACGTTCGAACTTTTCATAAAATGTCTGATAAAACAGGATTATCCAGATTTCCTGTTGTCTATAATAATCGTTTAATTGGTGTCGTGACGGCTAAAGATTTAATTGGCCGCGATGAGACAGTATTGATTGAAAGGGTAATGACGAAAGAGACAGTAACCGTTAAATTACATATGAGTATTGCGAGTGTGTCTCATAAAATGATTTGGGAAGATATAGAAATGATTCCGGTTGTGGCTGATAATTTACAGTTATTAGGGGTTGTTTCACGTCAAGATGTGATGAAAGCTATTCATACGATTCAACAACAACCACAAATCGTTCATACATTTGAAGATGATTTAGCCGTTCATTTAGATGCAATCAATCATACTAATAAATTTGGTGATTATGATTTTCAAGCAATTGTGCAACCGCAAATGATTAATAATTTAGGTACTATTTCGTATGGCGTATTATGCGAATTAATTACCCAAACGGCACAAAAGAAAGTGGTAGAGAAAACGAATCTTAATAATATTATTGAAAAAATAGAAGTACATTATTTTAATTTAATTCAAATTGGTAATGAAATCCATTTTAAAGTAGAGGTGTTTCACCAAAATAGACGTAGCGCTTTAGTTCAAGTGGATGTCTTTCACGAAAATACGTTAGCCGCGCGGGCGATTATTACGAGTCAAATTATTGAAAGGGGTTAGTGAGTTTGAGCTATCTAATAGAATCAGAAGTAGAAGCATTTTTCCAAAAAGTAAAGGCGAATGATAAGATTATTATTCATCGCCATCAAAGACCTGATCCAGATGCATTAGGTTCACAGCTAGGGTTAAAACATTTAATTAAAAATGCGTTTCCTAATAAAACTGTTTTGGCAGCTGGTAGCAATTCTAAAGGTTTAAGTTGGTTAGGTCAAATGGATAAAGTATCTGTAGAAGACTATCAAGAGGCATTGGTTATCATTACCGATACCGCTAATACCGAAAGAATTGATGGTGACCATTATCTGAAAGGCAAAGATTTAATTAAAATAGACCATCATCCGATTGTAGAGGAATATGGTAGCTTACAAATTGTAACAACAGCAGCCAGTTCTTGTAGTGAGATTATTGTAGCAATGAGTGATTTCCTAGGTCAACGATTACCACTTACGCCAGAAGCAGCCCAATTATTATATGCCGGTATTGTGGGTGATACAGGGCGATTTTTATACAATTCAACGACAGCAGCCACTTTTAATTATACAGCCTTATTATTAGAACAAGGTATCGATGCCTTTGCGATTAATGACCAATTTCAAGTGATGAGTCCAGCAGAAGTCAAATTACAAGGATTTGGATATGAAAATCTACACGTTAATGATGCGGGCGTTGCTTTTTTAAGAATTAACCGAGAAGATTTAGAGCGTTTTGGCGTTACAGAAGAACAAACTAATGGACTCGTTAATTTGGCTTCGAGAATTCAAGGCGTGTACTGTTGGGTGACCTTTGTACAACAAGAAGGGGAGGACTTTTTCTATCGTTGTCGTCTGCGCTCAAAAGGTCCCGTCATTAATGAAATAGCTGCCTTGCATGCCGGAGGCGGTCATCCGATGGCGAGTGGAGCGAATGCCTATAGTGAAGAAGAATTGAATGAAATTGTAGAACAACTTTCACAAGCTTCGTTACAATATCAACAACAAATCAAACAATAACAATTCATTTAGAGAAGTCATACACGGATCAATATCTATAAAAA
>NZ_BCQX01000056.1 GCF_001552295.1 Globicatella sanguinis NBRC 15551
CTATCCAAGAAATTAATTCTTTCATGGGAAGATGTGTATATGCCATTTGTGTGTACTCCTTCCTTAACATGTGATCTTATGTTTAGGATACCATACAAATAACCTATTTATTTTTCTAGCTTAATTTTACTATCCAAGAAACTTAAAGTCTACTAAATGAATAAAGGGACGACTCAAAAATTAGTTAATATTTTTGGGTTTGTCTTTTAAGTCAATATGTGATAAAGTTATTAAACTTTAATAACTAAATTACTTAATCATAAAGGAGGCGATGTTCTTTAATCACAGTAAACTTGTCATGGTTCACAATAAAATAAAAATTTAAACTTAAAGGAGAACGAGAAAATGTCAGTATTTTATGTACCTTCAACAAACTTAATTGGTCGCGGTGTTGTGAACGAAAAGGCCCTTATATTAAAGAATTAGGTTTAAATAAGGCTTTATTAGTAACCGATGAATTTATTGCCAATAGTGATATTTTAGCTAAAGTAGCAGCACCTTTAAAGGAAGCTAATATTGATTATGTTGTTTTTAGTCAAGTGGAACCTAACCCAACAGTTAAAAATTGTGAAGAAGGCTTAGCAGTATTAAAAGAAAATCAATGTGGTTTTATTATTAGTGTTGGGGGTGGTTCACCACAAGATTGTGCGAGCTGTATTTCGGTATTAGCAACGAATGATATGAAAGTACAAGAGCTAGAAGGACTTCATAAGACAGCTAATAAAGGTTTACCCGTAGTAGCAATTAATACGACAGCAGGTACTTCAGCAGAGATTACAATTAACTATGTCATTACCGATGAGGAACGTAAAGTAAAAATGGTGATGGTAGATAAAAACTCATTAGCCACCATTTATGTCAATGATCCTGAGTTAATGTTATCGAAACCAAAAGCATTAACAGTAGCAACCGGTATGGATGCTTTAACACACGCCGTAGAAGCATTAGTGACCCCTGGAGCTTATGATGTAACAAAGAAATTATCGATGGGTGCCATCGAATTAATTAAAGAATACTTACCTCGTGCGGTTGAAAATGGCGAAGATATTGAAGCGCGTGAAGCGATGGTTAATGCTATTTTCCTTGGAGGAATGGCTTTTAATAATGCTGGTTTAGGCTATGTTCACTCAATGGCTCATCAATTAGGAGCAGTATATAAATTACCGCATGGTGTCTGCTGTGCGATATTATTACCAGTAGTCGAACGTGAAAATGCAAAACGTGTACCGGCAGCCTTTAGAGATGTTGCGAAAGCATTAGGAATGGATGTTATGGATCATTCAGATGAAGAGTGTGCTGATTATGCTATCGCTGAAATTGAAAAATTATCTGAAACGGTGGGCATCCCTAAAAAATTAACCGAATTAGACATTAAAGAAGATGAGTTTGATTTTGAATACTTATCAAAAAATGCAATGATCGATGCTTGTGCATCAGGTAATCCTTTCACTCCAACCTTAGAAAAAACGATTAGTTTCTATAAAGAATTATTTTAGGAAATTAAAGACAAGTTTATTAAGTTAAGTGATTAAAAAGATTGGACCACACTTTAACAATCCATCTGTTGGTTGTATAGTGCAGGGGTTGAGTGGTAGCAAACGGCGTCTGAAAGTAGCTGAGAATAATCTTGAAAAATTCCGTCAAGTCACTGCCCGATAATGAAAGCGAACGGGTTAAGTAGTCTCAAGCAATCTTTTAATGAGATTTGTTAAAAGAAGCGAAATTTATTTTATTTTCTACTTTTGGTCCACTCTCAACTGTGGGGGCTTGACAGACGAGGCAAAAATTATTCGATTTTCTACTTCTGGTCAATTCCACTGTTCGGCGGTAGGGAAAATTGCGGAATTTAATCGATGCGTTATTTCTCGCTCACTCCCTTCAAGGTGGATTTAAAGGCCTTTTAGCTTAAGAAAACTTGCTGAAAGTTACAATATTTTCTGAAAATGTATTGTTTTTAAAAATAGACAATGTTATAATTGTTTGGTACTGTTCGATGAAACAAATTACCAAACAGTTTGGAGGGAACAAAATGCGCGTAAACATTAACTTAGAATGTACAGAGTGTGGCGAACGTAACTATTTAACAAACAAAAATAAACGTAATAACCCAGACCGTTTAGAAGTTAAAAAATATTGCCCAAGAGATCGCAAAATTACTTTACACCGTGAAGTGAAAAAATAATCGCGAATTAAAAAGAAGCAACTACTCGTTTGAAGTAGTTGCTTTTTCTTTAGGTACTAATTACCATAACCTGCCATGTGGTGAGTCATCAATATATAAACCATCATAATCTGCTTTAACAATAAAGTTGGGCCAAAACTAAAATAACAGTTTGGTCCAGCTATTATATTTATCGCTAGGTATTTGAGTGGTATTAAATTGTGTCTTCATAGCTAGTTTGCTACCGACTTAACTTGACTTAACTTGACTCTACGATGCAAGAGGAGTAGCAAATGAAGCGAAAATCATTCAGTTTTCTACTCCTTGCCCAATGCTTCTATATCGCTTAGGATTATTTAAATAATTGAATCAATCCAGTAGCCGCTTCTTCTAATAACTCCTGGGGTATTAATTGCACTAAATACATTAAGATGACTGACAAGGCATTATTGACAAAGTGAAAACTAATGGAGCCCCAAATATTTCGGTCAAATCTTTCATACATGTAAAGTAGAGAAATTGATAATGGCAGATAAATAAGAAAGTCTTGTAAAGAAACCACATGGGCTCCCGCAAATAATAAAGTGGAAACAATCCACATGATAACGACTAGTCCGCGGTTCGCTTTATTGACCCAACCGTTTAAAGACTCTCTAAAGACTAACTCTTCAACTAAAGGTGCTGAAATAACAGTAAAGAAAATAAATAATAAAGGATTGATTTGAGTTTGCATTTCCTCTAATGCTTGTTGGTTCATTCCTAATGATTCCAAATCTAAGTAAGGTTCAAAAAGGGTCATTAAAATAGTTCTGGCGAACACGTTAATGATAAATAAAAGAAAGGAAAGCCAAAGGATTTTCTTCAAGGTTGTTTGTGTTATAAATCGAGCCCATTCTTCTTTAAGGTGATCACCAAATAAAAATAATGCCAACATGACGTTTGTAATGCTACTTAAAGCCGTACTGGTATACATATCTATGACACCAGTCGCACCTAATACACCAAAAAGAATCATATTAATAAAGAAACCGAAAAACATAATTTTATTACGATGTTTTTTCATAACAACACTCCTTTTCTAATACAATAATCATAGCATATTGTAACGTTTACTTAAACTAATACCATTCATTATTAAAGTAAAACTATGATATAATGAACAAGAATAAAAAATGAGGAGAAGCCCATGAAAGAATTAAAGATTGAACAATTATCCAAAACATATGGTACTAAAACATTATTAGATAAAATTGACTGGTCAATTAGAACTGGACAGCGTGTCGGCTTAATTGGTCCCAATGGAACAGGGAAGAGCTCATTGTTAAAAGTAATTGCTGGCTTAGATAATTATGATAGTGGGACTATTTCTAAGCCAAATCAATATACCATAGCTTATCTCGACCAACATCCAGAACTGGATTCTAATAAAACTATTTTAGAAACGGTCTATGATAGCCAAGCTCAAGACATTCAACTATTATTGCAATATGAGTTAATCCGTGAGCAATTAGAAGCTAATCCTATGGACGGGGATTTATTAACTCAATTTACGCGCGTTAGTGATGAAATGAATTTAAAAGATGCTTGGGATATAGAAGTTAAAGCAAAAGCTATTTTATCACAATTAGGCTTAACCAATTTATCACGACGAGTAGGAGAGTGTTCTGGTGGTGAGCAAAAAAAAATTGGTATTGCCCAAGTATTAATTGAATCACCTGATTTATTAATTTTAGACGAGCCGACAAACCATTTAGATGTCGAAAGTATTCAATGGTTAGAAAAATATTTAGCTAATTATCCCGGCGCCTTACTTTTAGTAACCCATGACCGTTATTTTTTAGATCGTGCGGTTAATTTTATTGTTGAATTACGTCATGGAAAACTAACTGAATATGTTGGGAATTATGAAACCTATGTCATAAAACGGACAGAACAAGCAGCCATTAATCAAAAAGTACAAGAAAAAGAGAATAAATTATTTCAACAAGAATTAGCGTGGATGAGAAAAGGCGCTAAAGCTCGTACCACTAAGCAACAAGCTCGTATCGATCGTTTCGAGGAGTTAAAAGGAAATATTGCGAATCGTCATCAAGAAGCTGAAGGAATTGATTTTGACTTCCAACAACAGCGTATTGGGAATCGTGTCATTGAATTAGAAGAAATTGCCATCTCAATCAATGGGCAAAAAGTGATTGAAGGGTATACTAAAAATTTTGTTAAAGGAGACCGTATTGGCATAATCGGAGCAAATGGTGTGGGGAAATCAACCTTTTTGAATACTTTAGCCGGTTATCATGCGCTTGATAGTGGCGTTTGCCAAGTGGGTCAAACCGTGCGTATGGCGTATTATCGACAACTCGATCAAGATCTGCCTAGTGATGTTCGAGTATTAGATTATTTAACTAAAATCGCCGATAATTTTAAACGTGAAGACGGCTCATTAGTAAGTGCTTCTCAATTATTGGAGCAATTTAATTTTCCAAGAAATACTCATGGTACACAAATTCAATATTTATCGGGTGGAGAAAGACGTCGTCTTTATTTACTTTCACTCTTAATTCAGCAACCAAATGTTTTACTATTAGATGAGCCGACCAATGATTTAGATATTGATACTTTAACTGTACTGGAAGATTATTTAGCTAATTTTGAAGGGGTAGTATTTGTCGTTTCTCACGATCGCTATTTCTTAGATAAGACGACGGATTATTTGATAAATATTAAGGGAAATGGCGCCTATGATATTTACTGGGGTAGTTATTCTGAATATTTAGAAGAAGCTGATTTACAAACTAATAATGAATCCAAAGCTATCGTTAAAATAGATGAAGGACCGAAACAAGATACGGATGCTAGTCAGAATAATCATCAACCGAAAGCCAGAAGATTAAGTTATCATGAAAAGAAAGAATTAGAGAAACTACCAAGTGAAATTGAGCAATTGGAAATACGTTTAGACGAAATCCAACAAGAAATGAATACTATCACGAGTGATGCAGGCAAATTAATGGATTTACAGCGTGAACTAGAAGAAAAAGAAGAAGCGTTAATGGCCTTATATGAAAGACAAGAGGAGTTAGCAACGCTCAATTAAAAGGAGCATTATGATGGAACAATATCAACAACTTGTCCAATCAGTATTAGAAAATGGACATTTTAAAGGAGACCGCACTGGCGTGGGAACCTATAGTTTATTCGGGTACCAAATGCGGTTTGATTTAAACGAAGGTTTTCCAATGGTCACCACCAAGCGGGTGCCATTTGGATTAATTAAAAGTGAATTATTATGGTTTTTAAGAGGCGATACCAATATTAAATATCTATTGGAACACCATAATCATATTTGGGACGAATGGGCCTTCGAACGCTATATCAAAAGCGAAGACTATCAAGGACCGGATATGACCGATTTCGGTTTAAGAGTCTTGGAAGATGCTTCGTTTAAAGCAGAATATGAAACTCAAATGAAACTATTTCAAGAGAAAATATTGTCGGATGCAACCTTCGCTGCTAAACACGGTGAACTAGGTGATGTATATGGTAAACAGTGGCGTCAATGGGAATTACGTAATGGTGAAACACTTGACCAAATTAAAGAGGTTATTAATCAAATTAAAGCAAATCCTGATTCTAGACGTTTAATTGTTTCCGCTTGGAATCCAGAAGATATTCCAACCATGGCTTTACCACCCTGTCATACTCTATTTCAATTTTATGTGAATGATGGTAAGTTAAGTTGTCAACTTTATCAACGGAGTGCCGATATCTTTTTAGGTGTGCCTTTTAATATTGCCAGTTATGCCTTGTTGACACATTTAATCGCCTTAGAGACTGGATTGGAAGTAGGAGAGTTTGTGCATACTTTAGGCGATGCACATTTATATCAAAATCATCTTGAACAAGCGAAGTTATTATTAACAAGAGAACCGAAAGCTTTACCGACATTGATTATTGATCGGTTCAATGGCTTTGACCAAATTGAAACGGATGCGATTCGTTTGGAAGGGTATCATCCTCATCCAGCGATTAAAGCACCGATTGCAGTTTAAGAAAGGAAAAGAACAATGATTAGTTTTGTTTATGCTCAAGAATCACGTGGCGGCATTGGCTATCAAAATCAATTACCGTGGCATTTACCTAATGACTTAAAATTTTTCAAAGAAACGACCATGGGACATACGATGTTAATGGGACGTAAGACATTTGAATCGATGGGCCAACGCCTGTTACCTGGTCGAAAAACGGTGGTAATGACGCGAGATTTAAATTATGGAAAAAACATTGAAGGCTTAACGGTTATTCATCGTTTAGAAGAAGGACTTGAGTTATCTGAAGATCAAGAATTAATGGTTATTGGTGGTGCTGATATTTTTAAGCTATTTTTACCATATGCCGATCAAATTATCCGAACGTTCATTGAAAGAGAATTCCCGAGTGATGTTTTTATGCCAGCCATCGATGAAACGGAGTGGCAATTAGTCAAAGCGGTAGCGGGTATTTTAGATGAAAATAACACGATTCCACATCAATATGAATGGTGGGAACGTAAGGAGTATTAAAATCATGAATAAGTTTACTTTTTTATTTTTAAGTCTAACATTTTTGGCTGTTAGTAATGAGAAACCTATCAAGGCTCAAGACATCACGACAACTGATGCAACCCAGATGACGTCAATAGCAGGCGAAGCTAATGAAACGAATCAGACAACAGAAGCTAATGAATCTAGTACCTCAGAAACAAAATATATTATTGATACGGAAGTCTCTTGGCCAGAAATTAATCAAAGTTTCGAAGAACAATCATCTTCCGATATGATTGAGGAGTTTAACGATCAAACGAAAAGTTTAATAGTGGATCAAATTAGTATTATTAAAGAACAGTCAAAAAAAAGTTCCATTTTTGTACAAGCGGCTAACCATCAACTTTCTTCTTCAGAAGATGCGACGGAAGTATTACCGGCCGATGATTTAATAAAATTATTTATTGCGGCAGTATATTTTCATCAAATAGAAACCAAACAAATAACCGCAGCTGATATGGTAAATATTGTTGATCAAGAAATTATACCAGGAAGTACTTTAGCTAATTTACCACAGGATAAAAGCTATAGTTTAAAAGTACTGGTTCAATTAATGCTACAATCTCATGATAATATGGCAACCGATTTATTAATAGAATCATTAGGTGGCCTTGAAAAAGTAAATCAACAAATTCAAGAGTTAGGCTTTATTCAAACGTCCTTGGTCAATAATATGGCGACGGAATTATCCGGGGCCGCTAATCAATATAATGAAACATCAGCGAGTGACTTAGCAAATTTATTACTAGCTTTATTCCAAGGGGTATTATTTGATGAAGATATTAACCAAGAAGCTTTAACGATGTATTCACAACATGGCCCCATTGGTATTGCTAATAGTTTAGACAATAATCAATTGTTTTATGGTTTAAAAGCGAAAGCAATGCAAGAGGGGATGCTTCACGATGCCTTATTGTATGAAGTTGAATCAGAAGTTCCGGTGGTCATTGTCGTGATGTCCGAACAATTAAGTGATGCTGAAAATCGCTTAGATAATTTGGGCTATCAACTAAATCATCTCATTATGGAATAGGAGGACTACGATGGGTGGTTATTTGAATACAAAAATCAACCAAGTTTATCATTTAAAGGTGGATGAGACACATACTCTTTATATTGAGGAATGTGGTAATCCGGATGGTCAACCGGTTTTATTTCTCCATGGTGGACCAGGTGGATCCGTTGGTGAACCTTCACGTCGATTTTTTAATCCGGATAAATATCGTATTATTTTATTTGATCAAAGAGGAACTGGAAAAAGTCAACCGTTTTTAAGTTTAGAAAATAATACCGTGCTTGATAGTGTTGCTGATATTGAAAAAATTAGACAATATTTGCAAATTGAACAATGGTATGTATTTGGTGGCAGTTATGGAACCACTTTGGCATTAGCTTATGCAATTCATTATCCGCAACAAATTCAACATTTAATATTGAGAGGTATTTTTTTAGGCCGTCAAAGTGATGTTGATTGGCTTTTCCAAGAAGGGGCAGGCTATTTTTATCCTGAAGAATTTGAACGATTTAAAAATTATATCCCTGAAGATCAACAGGATGATTTAGTAACCGCGTATTATCAACGAATGCTTGATTCAGATGAATCGGTCAGAGACGAAGCGTGTTATGAATGGAGTCAATGGGAAACAGCTATTGTTAAATTAGTCCAAAATCCTAAAGATTTAAGACAACCCGTTACTGATGGGGATCGTTCCATTGGTTTATTAGAATCACATTATTTTGCTCATAAGATGTTTTGGGAAGAAGATAATTATTTGTTGAATCGAGTAGATAAGCTGCAAGACATTCCGATGGATATTGTACATGGTCGCTATGATGTCGATTGTCGCTTAAGTGGTGCCTATGAATTACAACAGCATTGTCCAAAAGCTAAATTGCATATCGTTGCCTTAGGTTCTCATACACCTTATGATGATGCGATGTTCTCTCAACTGGTAAGCATTATGGATGAATTAGCATAATAACAAATGACGAATTAATGCATAGGAAGTTCACGCAAGAATCAACCGTCAAAATAGTTGATTATTAGAAGCGGGGTAGCAGTATAAAATGCACTGCTATTCGCTTCGTGTGATAATCCCGCATAATGTGTAGGCATCAATAGGCTAGGCAAAACCTTTTTAAATGCTGTTCAGGCATAACTATTTAATTCAAAGCACAGGGGTTGAGTGGGGGTGGACAGACGAAGCGAAAATTATTTCATTTTCTAGTTCTGGTTCACTCCATAAGACAAAATTTGATGCCGCTCAACAACTGCAATTTTAATAAACAAATGATGGCTAGGCTAAATGTTTCACGATTTTGCTTAGCCTCTTTTTAATGTCTTATTTTATTTAACACTTAATATAAGTTATGATGTTAACTAATAGCAAAATTAATAATATTAAGAGAAACTTGTGTATTGGCAGTAACTCATAAAATTCTTTTTATTTCTAGTTAGTATTAATTGACATGGAAATAAAAAACTGTTTTAATATAAACATCTATATTAAAAGGAGCGTTTGAATGATAGAATTAGGAGCAGTTGTATTAAACACCAAACACTTACAAGCACAGAAAAATTTTTACCAACATATTATTGGTTTATCGATATTAAAAGAAGATGATAATAAAGTTGAATTAGGGATCAAAGGTAACGAAGAACCACTTGTTACTTTAGTTACGACTAACTTACCTAAAGGCCATTACTATGGTTTATATCATTTGGCGATTTTAGTTCCTTCACGTAAAGATTTAGGTGATGCTTTATTGCATATTCTCAAAGCTCAAGCACCAATACAAGGGGCTTCGAATCATGGCTATAGTGAGGCTATTTATTTAGCAGACCTTGAAGGTAATGGTATTGAAATTTATCACGATCGTCCTAAATCAGTATGGAATTATCAAGGTGATAAGATTATTGGCATTACTGAAGAGATGGATGCTGAAAGCGTATTGGCTTTAGCAGAAGACAAAAACCCTTATTTCATGCCGGAAGGTAGCAAGATGGGACATGTTCACTTAACAGTCGAAAATCCACTAGCCAGTCAAGTTTTTTTAAAAGAAATGTTAGATATGGATGAAAAGTTTTCGATGAGAGATCAGGCGACTTGGTTAGCTAATGGTGACTACCATCATCATATTGCTGCCAATAAATGGGCGGGTGCATTGAATAAAATTCATGACATTAATACACCAGGTTTGAATCACTTTGTAGTGAAGATTCAAGATGAGACTGACTGGTGCCGTTTCGTTGAAGCGACCGAGACTCATCCAGAATATATCGTTAATCAATCAGCCAAAGAATATTTGATTAAGGACTATAATGGGATTCATATACTTGTTCGCCAAGACTACAATAAGAATGCGAACGTTTATATATAACTTTAAAATGATGACTAATTAGATCAGGTGATACTATGGATGACTTGTTTTAAGACGGTGATCATTTTTATTTATTGTCATAAAAGAAAGAGATAAATGTTTTATTGAGGCAATCGATTTGATACAATAAATAAGTAAGTAAAGTAAAAGGGGATTTTAAATGAATTCTGAAACATTATCACCAAGATTAGCGAAAGTATGTGAATTTTTAGTTCATTATCAAAAAGATGCGATTCGCTTAGCGGATATCGGCAGTGACCATGCTTATTTGCCTTGTCATTTAGCATTAAATAAGCAACTTGAATTTGCGATTGCTGGCGAAGTAGTAGAAGGTCCTTTTCAATCAGCTAAAGCCGAAGTCGCAACCAGAGGACTTACTAAAGTCATTGATGTTCGTAAAGGGGATGGCTTGGCGGTTATCACTGAAGCAGATCAAATTAATGCTATTACGATTTGTGGAATGGGTGGCAGTTTAATTCGTAATATTTTAGATGAAAACAAGGCCATCATTCGTGAAAACACGGTTTTAGTTTTACAGCCTAATATGGCGAGCTATCAATTAAGAAAATGGCTCAATCAAAATGGTTTTGTCTTTCTTAATGAAACGGTGGTGGAAGATCATCATCGTGAATATGAAATTATGGTTGTTAAAAAAAATCACTATCATAAGCAAATATTAACGGTTAATGAGTTGCAATTTGGAAAATATAATTTAGAAGATCCAACAGCTGCCTTTTATCAAAAATGGCAAAAGGAACTGTCATTACTTGAGACGACCTACCAATCAATCGTTGAAAAAGCAGGGGCAGATCATCCTAAAGTGCAATTAATGCAAGAGGAAATTAATCAAATTAAGGAAGTGCTTAATTAAAATGACACAAGTGACATTTCAAAATTTAATCGATGCTTTGAATGAATTGTATCCACCCACTTTTGCAGAAGATTGGGACCCAATTGGTTTACATTTTGGTGATCCACAAGCACCAGTCAACAAAATCATGACCACTTTAGATGTTCGTCATGCAGTTGTTGACGAAGCGATTAAGCTTGGGGTAGATACGATTATCGCGCATCATCCTTTATTGTTTAAACCTATTCAACGATTTGATTTATCGTCTTTAACTAATCAACTTTATGCAAAATTAATTAAACATAATATTAAAGTGTTTGCGATGCATACTAATTTAGACATTGCCCATAATGGTATGAATGATTGGTTAGCTGAGCAATTAGGTTTAATCAATATTAGAGAATTGGCTGTGCAGGCTACCGACGAGTTACCGGGCTTAGGTCGTATCGGTCAATTGGCTACCCCTTTGAGCCGAACTGCTTTATTAGATTTATTAAAGTCAACTTATCAACGAAATGAATTACCCATTATCGAGAAAACACCTCAAGAATCTTATCAAACGATTGCGATTATTGGTGGAAGTGGTTCGAGTTTAATGGAAGCAGTAGCCAGCCAAGAAGTCGATGTCTTCTTAACAGGTGATATTACTTATCATACTGCGCAGGCTTTAGAAGATATTCCAATGATGACCGTTGATGTTGGTCATTATACAGAAAGTATTTTTGCCAAAAAGGCAGCTGAAGTGATACAATTATTAGTAAATGAAAAACAGTGGCCGGTGACAGTTCAAGCTACTGAATTGAATATTAATCCCTTTAGATATGAATAGGAGTGTTTAAATTATGGTCGATATTTTTAATCAAACAAAAGAACGTCTTTTAAAGTACACAAAAATTAATACGCGCTCAGATGAAAGCAGTGATACTATTCCTTCAACTGCGATGCAATTTGATTTATTAAAATTATTAGTGATTGAATTAGAACAATTAGGTCTAGAAGATGTAGAATTAAGTCCTACCAATGCTTTTGTTACGGCAACGTTACCTGCTAATACGGATGAACCAATACCAGCAATTGGTTTTATCGCGCATGTGGACACTGCTGATTTTAATTCAGTCAATGTGCAACCTCAAATTCATGAAAATTATGACGGTAAAGACATCGTTTTAAACGAAGATGAAAATATTGTAATGTCAGTCAAAGATTTTCCGAATTTACCACCATATAAAGGTCAAACACTTATTACGACCGACGGCACAACTTTATTAGGAGCTGACGATAAAGCTGGGATTGCTGAAATCGTAACAGCCTTAGAATATTTAATTGCTCATCCAGAGATTAAACATGGAAAAGTGAGAGTGGCTTTCGGTCCGGATGAAGAAATTGGACGTGGAGCAGATCATTTTGACGCGGAAGGTTTTGCAGTTGACTTTGCTTATACGATGGATGGCGGTCCAGTCGGGGAGTTACAATACGAAAGTTTTAATGCGGCTGGGGTAACGCTAAAAATCACAGGAAAAAATATCCATCCTGGTACTGCTAAAGGTAAAATGATCAATTCCATTGGTATTATCAATGAATTTATGAATGGTTTACCTGAAAAAGAAGTACCTGAACAAACAGAAGGTCGCGAAGGATTCTATCATATTACCAATATGGAAGCGACTGTCGATGAAGGTATTTTATCATTGATTATTCGAGATCATTACCGTGAAAAATTTGAAGAACGTAAAGCGTTTGTTGAACAATTAGTCAAAGATATTAACCAACGCTATCCTTATGAAGTCATTGAAGTTGATATTAAGGATCAATATTATAATATGGCAGAAGTTATCGAAAAAGATATGCGTCCGGTTGACTTAGCTAAAGAGGCTTTCGCAGCATTAGATATTCCTGCTGTCATTGAGCCGATTCGTGGTGGTACAGATGGATCTAAAATTAGTTTTATGGGTATCCCGACACCTAATATTTTTGCTGGCGGCGAAAATATGCACGGTCGTTATGAATTTGTTGCAGTCGAATCAATGGTCAAAGCGACAGAAGTGATTATTAAAATCGTGGAATTAAATGCTAAGTAAAAAAAGCTTATAATGAGTGGTATTTTAGGTTAAATGATGTCGTTTATTAAACTTCAGATAGATGACTGATAAATAACGCATAGTTGCTTTAAATTTCCACTCTTTACATCCAGATTTATAGAGATTAGGAAAGAAATGATTAACGTTTCTGCCTAATCTCTTTTTTTTTGGACCGCTAAAGAATCTCAGTAAAAATATTATCATTTTTTATCAAAAGATAGGATGCTTTGTCAAGAAAAAGTTATAATATCTATCGATTTAAATAAAAACATTCGTTTTTCATTCGTTTTTTTAAATGAATATAAAAAATAGTAAAAACAAAGTTCGTCTTTAATCGTTTTCAAAATTATTTTTCTGTTGCAATTCTAGAAGGTATCAATTATAATGAAGAGTGAAACAAGGTTTCGATAACACAATCTTTTGGAGGGATTCGATGAAAAAATTTGTAAGTTTAGCATCGTCAGCATTATTAGTAGCATCTTTTGCTACACCAGTTTTAGCAGAGGAAGATTTCTCAACAGTGATGATCACTGATATCGGTGGGGTGGACGATGGTTCATTCAACCAAAGCGCATGGGAAGGTATGGTTGAGTTTGGTGAAGCTAACGGATTAGAACGTGGTGTGAATGGTTACGAATATTTACAATCAAATAGTGACTCAGATTTCGTAACACATTTAAATACAGCTGTTCAATCTAACTTTGACTTAATTTTTGGTATTGGATTCAAATTAGAAACTGCAATGAAAGAAATGGCTGAACAACAACCAGAAAAACATTTCGCAATTGTTGACTCAGTAATTGACTTACCAAACGTTGCATCATTAACATTTAAAGACCACGAAGCATCATTCTTAGCAGGTGTTGCTGCAGCAATGACAACTAAGACTAATAAAGTTGGTTTCGTAGGTGGACAAGAAGGGTTCGTAATCGACCGCTTTGAAGCTGGTTTTGTAGCTGGTGTTGAAGCCGTTAACCCAGATGTTGAAGTTGTTATCGAATATGCAGGTAGCTTCGGTGATGCTGCCAAAGGTAAACAAATTGCAGCAGC
The DNA here is from genome assembly GCF_001552295.1 of Globicatella sanguinis NBRC 15551. GTDB lineage: Bacteria > Bacillota > Bacilli > Lactobacillales > Aerococcaceae > Globicatella > Globicatella sanguinis. The sequence continues at coordinate 14,101 of NZ_BCQX01000056.1, forward strand.
GATGTACGCAAACGACGTTGATATTATCTTCCACGCTTCAGGAGACACTGGTAATGGTGTGTTCTCAGAAGCTAAAGATATTGTAACAGCAGATCCTTCACGTGAAATCTATGTAATCGGTGTTGACCGTGACCAAGAAGCTGAAGGTATTGTTGAAATTGATGGTGAAGAGCGTCGTTTAACATTAACATCAACCTTAAAACAAGTTGGTGCAGCAGTTAAATCATTTGCTGAACAAACAAAAGCCGGTAATTTCGAAGCTGGTAATAAAGTTTACGGTTTAGAAGACGGTGGTGTTGGTTTAACAGATGGTCAATTATCAGAAGAAGTTTTAGCAGCAGTTAAAGAGTATTCAGATAAAATTATCGCTGGCGATATTAAAGTACCAGAAGCACCAGGACAAGATGTAGAAGCGGCTGATGATACAGAAGCAGAAGACTCAGAAGAAGCAACTGAAGAAGAAGCAGCTGAAGAAGAAACTGCAACTGAAGATACAGAAGAAACAACTGTTGAAGAAACAACTGCTGAGTAATCAGAAGAAAACAGCCATTTAAGACACAACTGCTGAATAATTTTCAATTTATTCATAGTTAAACAGTAGGGCATTCAATCGAATGCCCTTTATTTTTTTTTTGATT
>NZ_BCQX01000057.1 GCF_001552295.1 Globicatella sanguinis NBRC 15551
GGCTCCTTTGTCAGCTAATGATTATTATTATATCGTTTTTTTGATACAATGAATACAACTAGATGAACCAGACCGTGGTGAACGAAGGTATCGTGTATGTGATCCGCGCTTTTAAGCAAGTTGAGCAAAAGAAAAAACTATCCACTTAACGTCAAAAGAAGCCTATTTTTGGCATAAAAGTAGGGATTGAATCAATAAGAACGCAATGATAATCTGTGGTTTTAATTAAATTTTAGGTGTTTATTTTACAATTGAAATGTTAATATGGCCTATCTGAGAATAGTAGAGAGAAGAGGGATTAAGATGAAACTGTTATTAGCAGAAGATGAAAAAGATCTTGCTAAAGGATTGAAAGCAATTCTTGAACATAATAAATATATAGTGGATGTGGTTCATGATGGTGAAGATGCTTTATACTATGCTCAATCTGAACATTATGATTGTCTGATTTTGGACGTGATGATGCCGAAAAAATCTGGATTTGAAGTACTTTTTCAATTAAGAAAAGAAGGCAATCAAACACCTATTTTACTATTAACGGCCAAAAACCAATTAGAAGATAAAGTAACCGGACTCGATTTAGGAGCTGATGATTACTTGACGAAACCTTTTGATACACCAGAGTTATTAGCACGAATACGTTCGATTTTACGTCGCCCAAATAATTTTGTTTCTGAGATTTTAACGGTTGGAGATTGTATTTTAGACCGCAGTAATTATCAACTCCAAGCCAATGGCAAACAAGTGACGTTAAATAACAAAGAATTCCAATTGATTGAGATGTTCTTTTTAAATAATAACCAAGTTCTATCCAAAGAATTAATCATGGATCGTATTTGGGGGCTGGATTCAGAAGCCGAAATCAATGTCGTTTGGGTGAATATTTCTTCATTACGTAAAAAATTACAACAATTAAATTCAAAGTTGAAAATTTCTGCACAACGAGGATTAGGCTATACTTTAGAAGTGGAAGAATAATTGAGCGAAGAAAAGAAAAAGGTAGAGTGGGCAAGAAGTAGAAAATCTCATGATGGTCACTTTGTTTATTACCTCGCAGATTATAAAATTGGGCTAAAGATTATCTCAATTCATAACGAAACGATACAATGACGATAAATACTCTGGAATAAAATAAGATAATAGGGAGTTTGAATGCGAATGAAGGTGAAACGAATTGATTAATGAGATGAAACGCCGCTTTATGATTGTGTCAATGGGATCTTTTACCGTCGTAATGCTCATTTTGTTTTTAGTCTTAAATGGTTTCAATTATGCGCAAGTCATTAGTCGACAAGAGCAACAGACACTCGACTTCGTTGAAATGCAATTGGGTATCAATCAACGTGAGATTACTTTAAATAATGGCGCCACCGTCCTGATCGAACCCACGCCCAAAATTCGTAATAACACCTTCAATTTTGAAAACTTCTTTGGTTTAAATAAAGAGGAACGAGAAACCCGTGATATGATTGATTTTTTCTATGTTGTATTTGATAGCGAGGGGAAAATCAACCAAACAACGATTGGTATCGGAGAAAATATTACTGACGCAGCTGCTCAAGAAGCCGCCACCGAAATCTATGGACAAGAGCTTACTCATGGCTGGTCAGGTTATTATCGCTTTATGAAGAGAGTATTGTTAGATGGACGAACGATAGTGATGTATGTAGACTCTTTTGCCGAAATTGAAATGATTGTGCGTTTTTTAAGTTTATCGGCAGGGGTTTTCGCCATATTGTTAATTGTCGTGTATTTATTATTGGCTTATTTCTCTAAAAAAGCCATTATGCCATTAGTAAAAAATATTGAACGTCAAAAAGAATTTATCAGCAATGCTAGCCACGAAATCAAAACACCTTTGGCTGTCTTATCGACAAATAATGATGTGATGGAAATGATTGGCAATAAAAATGAATGGACCGAAAGTAATCGTAATCAAATTAAACGTTTGAATATGTTGATTGAGCAAATGTTGCTTTTAGCTCGTTTTGATGAAGGTAAAAATACCATTGAAATGACAAAGGTCAACTTAACAGATTTAATAAAAAATGAAATGAATGAATTGAGTACTTTAATTAAAGAGAATGACAAAACGATTTTGATAGAATTACCGGATAATTTAGTCGAAACAACAGATGAAGCAAGTGTTCGTCAATTAACCACTATTTTATTAGACAATGCGGTTAAATATCATGTAGGAAATGACCCGATTATCATCAAATGGCACTCATCAAAACATGAATTATGGTTTGAAAATGCATGTGACCCGATGACCGAAGAAGAACGTAAACAATTGTTTGAAAGGTTTTATCGACGTGATACAGCTCGCAACCGAGAACAAGGTGGTAGCGGAATGGGCTTGTCAATTGCAGCAGCAGTTGCAAAAGCAGCGGGGTTAAAACTGACAACCGAGTTAATCAATCCATCACGTATCGCATTTAAAATTGGTTTTAATGGTCACAGTAAAGATAGTTGGCAAATTAAACAACGCTTGTTTAAAAAATAAGCAAGACCGAGAGGCTAGGATGAGACGAAAGTTTATTCTTGGCCTCTTATTTTATTTAATGGGAAGCATGAGAAGTTATGTAAGGATTTATTGATAATAATGTCAGAGAAAAGTAATGCGCTAGCTATAGAGACAAGTATCTTTATTCGACTATCATCGTAAAGTTTCTGTGATAATCCTTCATTACAATGTTTCTTATAAATATTATAAGAATTGTCCCGAAAAAGGTTAAAAAAGAGCGCTCGCCAATCGGGTTCTCAGACTCATAGTTTAACTAATATTATCAATTAAGTTAAAGACTTAAAAATGAAGGTTTCTCTAAAAACTAGAATTGCTATAATATAAGAGAAGTTAGAAATATTCCTAGATTCACAAGTAAAAACTAGATAGATAAATCATAATTTTAGTATTTAGACAGTCTTATCGTGTATACTTAAGGCAACATTTATCTATTTCACTATTAAAAAATAATTTAATAATCAAAATTGAAAGCAATGTCTAAAGATTTTAATTTAGGACTAAAAACTATCAAGATACATATCGTTTTCCTATCATTAGATTATATAACCATCAATGTATTTAAATTAAAGAATTAGTTGATTGTTTAAACGGGGAACAACCAATTTAAAATGATATGTTAGAACTAATTAAACAGATACAATAGCAAAAGATAGTAAAAATGCTGTGCTTTTTATTTAAAACCAAATAATAACAATGGAAAGTGGACAAGAGTAGAAAATGAGATAATTTCCGCTTCAAATTCTTCCTACGACACCGTTAATCCGTTACCAAATAAGACTTTAAAACGCTGTTTGGTGCCACTTCATCACTTTAAGTATCATTAACCAGCACGCACTTGACTGCATTTATTAAGTTTATGCGCAGTCATATTTTAAAAGAAAATCGCAGTTGAGTTAGTTGACAATTAGAATAATATGGAGGTAAGGATAATGAGATTATGGCACGAAAAGATAATACCACTGCTTCCTAGGAATCAATTACTCGGCCAACATCGAGAATGTTGCGCTTTAAGAGGAAATGGATGGGGGAAGAAACATGAGACGGTTGATTACGTATTTTTATATACACCTTACCACTTGTACCAATACCATTTATTAGTAATGAATGAAATGGAGCAAAGAGGGTACAATGTATCTCAAGAATGGAAAGATAAAAATTATAGAGGAAAAAATGCAAAAGAGTATCAGAATCTTAAAGAGGAATCTATTAATAATCCCATTTATAAAGAGCATAATGACTCTTATTTATCTGAATGTCTGAAAAATTTAGAAGCAAAAGGAATGCAAATCTTGTAAAGAAATGAAATATTTTATCAAGTGCCAGAAAATATTTGTGCCTTATAACAAGAAACAGTATTACCAATGGATATAAAATTGGTAAAATGAAAGAAGCAAATTGCATCTCATGATTAAAAGCGACGATTAAATTAAAAGCTTCAGAGACTGTTCTGATTCATTAACTAAATAAAGTTATTTCTATGTTTAGATAAGTCAAAGAGTTTGTAATGAAAAGGCGAAGCTATGAAATTTTTTTACAGAGTATTCATCCAATAAAAAGGCTCTATTTTTTTTGCGAAAGAAATCATCCGAATGTATTTACTATTTTAAACTGGGATATTTAGAAGTAAGTAAGTCATGTTTCTCATGATGACTAATTAGTCTGCACACATTATCTTACTATTGAGCCGTTATCACAGAAGCCCTTAAATCGTAGTTTGATAGCATTTAATCACAGAGGTTACAATTATCAAACACGTTTGCAATTGATTTTATTATCTTGATGCCTAGCCACTATACAATATTTTTAACAAGGAGATGTAATATGAAAAATTTAAGTACACGGACAAAAGCATGGATTAACTTAATGGCCTTTTTAATAAGTTTAGGTGTCAATACCTTAGGTGCCTTAGGCCAATTCAATGGTATGAGCCAAAAAGCAGTTTCTGATAAGTACCATACACTGACCACACCGGCGCCCATTACTTTTTCAATTTGGAGTGTCATCTATCTATTGCTTTTAATCACTCTGATTGTGATGATTATAAAAGCGAAAGACAAAGCATATAAAAAAATGATAGATATTTTATCTCCAATTTTTCTTATAAGTTGTATCTTTAATATATTGTGGATTGTAAGTTTTTCTTACGAAAAAATAGGCATTTCAACACTATTAATATTCGGGTTACTTTTTAGTTTGACAACAATTAACAAAAAATTACTTCAACATAAACGAGAAATTCCCTATCGACTTGCCAGCATCACTTTTGGCCTTTATGCAGGTTGGGTAACGATTGCTACAGTTGTCAATATTGCTAGTTACTTAGTCAGCATCAGTTGGAATGGTTTAGGGATAGAACCAATTATTTGGGCACCGATGACCTTGATTATTTCTTTAGTGATTGTTACTGCTATAATGATGAATTTAAAAAATGCGCTCTATTCATTACCAGTAGCATGGGAATTTTTTGGAATATTAATGGAAATCGACCGATTAGCAGACTCACTAAATTATGGACCTTATATGAAACCCGTTATTATGGTGGGTATCTTCTTTTTATTGTTTCTTTCTATCAAGCAATTTAAACAAAACAATTATGATGTAATTATTTAGGAGCACAAATTGTGGTAATAAAGTTATTTCTTGATACTTGACTTTTATTGTGGACATTATAAGACAAATAAAAGACATTATCTGATAAAGATTCCTTGATATTTTAATGAGAGGAATCTTTTTTTGGTGGAAAAATCGCTAGCATGTCATAACAGTTATTCTAGTGAAATATGTGGAATGAATCCGATAAGCTAAAGCTTTTAATCAAAAAAATTTACAACCAATTTTGGAATAAACAATTTAGAAAGTTTAACCATAACTACTGGAATTACTTTCAAAGTCACTGCTTGACGAGTGGCGTTTCCCCTTTGTCATAAGGTTAAATTTTTATCTCAAAAACATACTAGAAGTAATACCATAGGCTTAGATCTAAAAAAGTATTGTTTTGAGGAACAATTTAAAGTATAGTCAGATGATTCTGATAGAGCCTTCGTAAGTATGAAGGGGATTGCACATTGAATTTAACCTAAAAGTAAGGTATTCTAAAGAAAATGAAAGAGGAGTGAAATCGCGTGTCAAAAAATAAAAACTTTAAGAAAAACCAAGAGGTAGTGGGACTCGTTGAAGATTTAACTTCAGAAGGGTTAGGCGTGATTCGGGTGGACGGATTTCCATTATTCGTTGAAGGCGCGATTCCTGGAGAAATTGTTCATGCCAAAATCATGAAAGCGACCAAAAACTTCGGTTTCGCTCGCTTAGTTGAAATAGAAAATCCGGCTTATGATCGTCGAGAAATTATCGACCCCATCGGTCGTCAAATCGGTACGATGACCTTGCAACATATGAGTTATGATTTACAACTTGCCTTTAAGCAAGAGACAGTGCGAAATGCCTTTCGTAAATTAGGCGGTTTTAAAAATATTGACGTGCGCATGACTTTAGGAATGAGTCATCCATGGGAATATCGTAACAAAGCGCAAATTCCAACTAGAATGGTGAATGGTCAGTTAGAGACGGGATTTTTTAGAAAGAATTCTCATGATTTAGTTCCAGTCGAAAATTTTTATATTCAGCATCATGAGATTGACCGCGCGATTGTAGTAGTAAAAAATATTTTACGCCAATTTAAAGTTGAAGCTTATAACGAAGAAAATCATTCAGGCATGATGCGCCATATTATTATCAAACGTGGACATTATACGGGTGAAATGATGGTGATTCTCGTTATCAATCAAAAAACAATGCCGCAAGCTGAAGCGATTACCAATGAAATTATGGTACAATTACCCGAAGTTGTTTCGGTGATATTGAATCTCCAAGATAAAAAGACCAATGTCATTATGGGACCAGAGTCCCGCGTATTGGCTGGTGAAGGTGAGTATCGCGATCAAATGTTAGGCAAGCAATTCTTTATTTCGGCGCATTCATTCTATCAAGTGAATTCCCCACAAGCAGAAGTGCTTTACCAAGAAGCGATTAAAGCAGCAGCAATTAAAGATACCGACACCGTATTAGATGCTTATTGTGGTATTGGGACTATTTCCTTAGCCCTAGCGGATCACGCCAAACAAGTTTATGCCATGGAAATTGTTCCACAAGCAATTGAAATGGCCAAGAAAAATGCTGAGTATAATTATGTCGATAATGTGATTTTTGAAGCTGGAAAAGCTGAAGAAGTTCTACCAAAATGGAACCAAGAAGGCGTTCAATTTGATGTCGTGGTCGTCGACCCACCACGTAAGGGATTAGACCCTGAATTTGTCAAAAGTGTCATTGAACAAGCACCGGAACGTATCGCTTATGTCAGCTGTAACCCAGCAACTTGTGCCAGAGATTGCCGATTATTTGCGGATGCCGGCTACAGATTGGAATATGTACAACCAGTTGATTTATTCCCGCAGACCGTGCATGTTGAGACTGTAGTATTGATTGAAAAAGTTAAGTTATAAACCGCATAAGAACGGGGTCTCTAGATGTTTAATGGATGTCTAGGGACCTCGTTATTTGCTTGGGAAGTAGAAATTTTGACCTAGAAGATGATTTGCTGAGGGAAAATAGGGGTTGGTATGTGGGAACAGGTCGATTGGTGCGATAAGGTGGAAAAATGATAACGAGCAACCTGATACAATTTAATAGGTTCTATAATAAATGATGTTGGTGAGTGAAAACTCATTGGCATCATTTTTTATTTTATATTGAAAAAGAGCCATAGAATTCCTAAAATGTAAGTGCTAATCAAACATTAGAAAGGAAGTTCCTATGACTCAGAACCATTGTATCGCAAAATTGTTAAAAATTGAAGACCCACATATCAAATTAGAAGACCAAGTGGAAACCGTTCGCCATAAGAATCGTAATGAAATCCATTTAATTGGCACTTTAACCTACCGGCCTACAGCTTGTCAGCACTGTGGTGCTACCAATCATTCAAGTGCAGATATCATCAACCACGGATTTGTAAAGTCCAAGCTTCTTCTAGGTCAACTAGACTTTCAAGCGATTCGTTTAGTTTTGAAGAAGCAACGATTCTATTGTAAGCATTGTCAGCACACCTTTACTGCTCAGACAGATCTGGTGGATGCGCATTCCTTTATTAGTAAGCGAATCAAGCACATGATCCTTTTTGAACTGGCTCAAACACAGTCCATGTCCTTGATTGCTCAACACTTCAACGTATCCGTGACCACGGTGATTCGTATACTTGAAGAGAGTTTAGAAGCAGAGAAGAGCTACCGTCCACATCTACCTCAACATCTAGCTATTGATGAATTTAAATCTGTTAAATCAGCTGTTGGAGCCATGTCCTGCGTGCTTGTTAATAATCATAAGCATACTCTTTTTGATGTCTTAGAAGATCGCACGCAAAAGACCCTCGAAGCTTATTTTATGCGCTATTCTCTACAAGAGCGTCGAAAAGTGAAGACGATTACTATTGATATGTACAGTCCTTACTATAAATTCTTCCAAGAGCTCTTTCCTGATGCCAAAATGATTATTGATCGCTTCCATGTCATCCAACTACTGAATCGGACCTTAAATCAAATACGAGTGAAGGTGATGAATCACCTCAAGACAAAACGTCCACGTGATTATCGAAAGCTCAAGCAAGAGTGGAAGTTAATCCTCAAAAATAGCGAAACGTTAGACTTTACCAACTATTACGCTCATCGTCTTTATGAGGGAGTTATGACTGAGAAAATGCGAGTGGACTATTTGATTCAGTTAGATCCTCGCTTGAGGCAAGCTTATGACTGGGTCAATCGGATGAAGTTTGCCGTCAATCACCATCATGACTCGGAAATTGAATACTTGTTAGAAGAAAGCCGAAAATATACCTTCTCTCGTCCACTTCGTAAGAGCTTTAATACCATTAAGCGCTATCTCGAAGGAATCAAGAAAGCTTGTCATTACACCTTATCTAATGGCTATATTGAAGGAGTTAACAATAAAATCAAGCTCGTTAAACGAACCGGTTACGGTTACCGTCGCTTTGACCATCTCAAGGCTCGCATTATCCTGACTCAAAAACTAACATCCGAAGGCAAGCTAATCCTACGCCCCTTAACATTTAAAGAAGAAAAGCAACAAGAAAAAGAAAAGGAAGAAGCTAATATACATTCTGCTGCTTAGTTAGCTGCTTAGTTAATAGATAGCACAATAAAAACCCAGAGAAAAATTCTCTGGGCAGGAAATTCTCCACCAACATCATTTGACAGAGAACCATTTTTTCTTCCATCAACCCTATAAATTATAGAACCTTATTCAATTAAAGTAAACTGATTCCCCAGCTTATCTGAAATCTTTCCGTCTTCTAAAATTTCGAATGTATATAGCGTATCATCTTTATAGCGGATAGTTAGTTGATTACCTTCCAGTTCATAATCGGGATTGATCACCTCTAGTTGAAAGGTTGGAAAGACACCTCGATAGGAAAAGTTAATGTTTAACGCTGGATAGGTTCCTGAATTATTATTTTGAGGTATCTCGTCATCTTCTAAGAGGGCGAGTGCATCTTCATTGGTATAGTGATTTCTCCAATTTAGTAAAAATTCAACATAAATATCTTCTTCGCCATTAAATATATTCTCATTATCAATTATTACACCAAACATATTTTTTTGAATTTCAAAGCCTTTTAAAATGGAATCTTGACGGTTTAATTCATAGTAACCGAAGAAATCATCTATTTCCTGAGCATTCGCTTTATAGCTAGGCATTAAGCTAAGAAAACAGAAGAAGGATAAAAAAAGAAGGGCTACTCGTTTCATATTATTATTTCACCTCCTTTAATTTTCTAGCTGGAATGGGATAGGGCTTGCCTTCTGGATATAAATATCCTTCATAGGTATAATATCCACCTGCAGATTTATACCAGTTGATTGATAAATATCCCCTATAAATTCCATCTTTTCTCGCAACTGACATATAATATGGATTTCCTAAATTAGTATCTACGGTAAAATCCCACCATATTTTCGAAGGAGGTAATGGGGCATTAGGGTTGAAACTTCTATCTTGTGGTTCCACAAATACATTAGCTAATACATTATATTCTTCTGCCAATACATTATTTGTTGGAATAACTATCGTACTAAGTATGCTAGATGTAATAATTAATTTATTGATTGTTTTTTTCATTTATTCCACCTCTATAATTGATAATGGAGCATAAGGACCTATGAGGCCAGAGTAAGTCACCACGTAATCGGATGGGCTAATATACCAATTTGTAACGGGCAATTGTCCTCGGTATACTCCATCGTTATAATTATACACTGTGGGGAAAGGGTTATATCTAGGTGAATATATATCTATATTATAAACACTTCTACTATAATATCTTGTAATACTTTTCCTTAATGCCATTTTTTCTATTATTTCCGGATTCGATATATCCTGCGTTGCATCATTTATTCTTTGGGCAGAAACGATAGACAGAGGTTTTATTAAGAGACTTGCGAACAATAACAATGATAAAAGTTTTTTCATAGTTTTCTTCCCTTCCAATGATATATAGTCTTGAATATCAAATTTAAGTATACTCTATAGTTATCAATCCCCAAAAATCATTCACCGAAACACAAATGCCAGTACGACAAACCAAAAATAAGATCTAATTGGTACATTACCTAAATTAAGTATAGTAAATTCTCAAGTGAATTACAAGCGTTTTCTGAATATCATTAAGGCTGAATAGATGAGTGTTCCATTATATAATATGATTAAGTACAGGGAAGAGATATTATGAAGATGGCTTCAAAATTTATTCTAGTTAAGGAAAATCAACTGACAATTATGGGTGTAGAATTTTCTTCTAATAAAAGATATCGTGCTGCCCTTTATGCCATTTTATCAAATATGATTGAGGGTTGGAAGCCGACATTACAGGATGTGAAGTTGGTAAGACAACAAACTGATGAAATTTTTGATAAATATGGCGAAGAATAACAGAGATTACCCGGACTATCAGTACGATGATCCGGGTTTAAAATATGTCTATGGTGATTCAGGTGTCCTTCGTAACAAATTTTCAATTACAGATTTGGAAGCACTTGAGCGAGTAGAACGAGAAATTACCAATCAGCGCCTGATAGAACTGTATATCCTACCAATAAAAATCTATACGATGGAAGATGTTAAGTATACTCACCGATTTATTTTTAATTCTATTTATGATTGGGCGGGAGAGTATCGTACTGTGGACATTGGAAGGGCCGTCACATGTTCATGCCTTTGTCAAGGTTAGAACAAGGTGCAGGATATATCAATTCTCTACTTGCGCAGACGTTGAATGTGTCTCATAATCGTTTAGAGGTGATTAAATGGTTAGTAGACGTGTTGGACAATCTTAATTATCTACATCCGTTTAGAGAAGGTAATGGTTGAACTCAGCGAGAAGTTGTCAGAAGTCTGGCGCTAGATAAAGGATACCGAATGGATTTCGATTTATCGGATTCGAATAATTATTCACTGTATATGAGTGGATTAGTAAATAATAGACTAGATTTATTGGAAGAACTATTTGATAAGTTAATGGTCGAGTATGATAAGCAATAGACAAGAATTACATCTAAACTTCCCACCCGACATACCGATTTCCATCCATAGTTTACCCCCGACACATGTGGAAGCTATAGCGTTGATACAAAAGATGTAAATTTAGAAATCCTGCATTTTAAGCAGTTTTATAAGCATTTTGTCTTCGATAAAGATGAAGAAGGATACGTCAAAAAGACTCAAAAAAACTACATGAACGTAAGAGTAGTTTTGCAACTGGTATGAGGAAACACAAAAAAATATAATTAACTCATTTTGTACTTTCTACAAGAGTAGCTTACAAGGCTGCTCTTTTTTTCTAAAATGTAGGTACATATAAATTTTAAAAATATCTAATAATACAAAATCTGATTTCCGAAAATCAGAAGTCCAGACATCCGAAAATCAGAAGTCCAGACATCCGAAAATCGGAATTCAAGAACTCCGAATATCGGAGAGTAACTATAATAATATTAGTAGTATTGAGTTAAGAAAGAATAATTTTAGAAAGGGAGTAAGGATTCGTTACATCCTTTTCAAAATATGAAACATTCACAAGCCAACTTTACATATTCGCTTTTATAACATATAATAAAAGCGTAAACGAGAGGAGGTGGACTATGAATACACTTAAAGAATATGTACAAGAAAATTTAGTAATCACCAACAAAGAAGCAGAAGAACTTGGATATAGTAGGCATAATTTATCAGTATTAACAAAAAGTGGGCAATTAGAAAGATTGAGACCAGGACTATATCAATTAAAAGGTAAGGTAATAGACGATTTTGTTCTAATATCATCAAATAGTAATCGAATTATATTTTCCCATCAAACAGCCCTATACCTCCACGACCTATCAGATAGAACTCCAAATGTATTTCATATATCTGTACCCCAAGGATACAATGCAAGCCATATCAAAAAAAGATATGAAGATCTACAAGTTCACTATGTAAAAAAAGATTTATACGAAATAGGAAAGACAGAAATAAAATCACCGCAAGGCAATCTCATACCAGTTTACGATATAGATCGAACAATTTGCGACATCATAATTGACAGAGAAAAAATAGATAAACAGATTTTCACAGAAGCTTTAAAAAGATACTTTAAATCACCAAATAAAAATCTAAGACGACTCATAAAATACAGTAGACTATTTAAAATAGAAGATGAAATTAGAAAATATATGGAGGTATTATCGTGATTAATATCGAGAGTATAAAGGGCAAGATAAGAAGCATGGCAGAGAAGAAAAATATTATAAACATGTGATGCTATAATATTTGTATTAGCATTATCGGGTATAATTTAATAAATCCTTGTACAATTTAAATGAAAGGTGGTGGAAATATGGATATAATGAAATCTTTTAACTTAGCAATAGACTATATTGAAGATAACTTAACTGATGAACTTGATGAAAAAGAAATAACACGGATAACAGGATATTCATTTCCAATGTTTTCAAGAATATTTTCAATCATATCAGGATATTCATTATCTGAATATATAAGGTTAAGAAAGATGACAAATGCTGCAATTGATTTAAAAAAATCAGATAAAAGAATTATAGACATCGCAATAAAATATGGTTATAATTCTCAGGATTCTTTTGCCTTAGCTTTTAAAAGTTTTCATAAGCTAACTCCAGGTCAAGTAAAAAAAGGAGAAAAGTATCAATATTTCCCAAGAATCTACTTTTCAATTTCAGTTCAAGGAGGAAATCAAATGGATATTAAAATTGAGAAAAAGAGAGCGTTTAAAGTAGCTGGTATTAAATCAGATGTGACTAAGAGTTCAAATTTCCCAAAAGTTTGGGATAGACTGGTTGAAAAAGTACCAAGAGAAAAATTTGAAGAGTTTGGTAATGGTCAAATCTTTGGCGTAGGATATGACTATGTAATGAATGAAGAAGATTCATTTATATACTTAGCTGGTTTTGATTTGACGAATGAGGTAAAAGCTGAGGAGTTAGGTTTAGATATACTCAGTATTCCTGAAAAAGAGTATGCTATTGTAAGCTTACAAGGACCTATACCAAAGTGCATTCACGAAGGTTGGAAGTATATTATTTCATATTTCTTCCCTAAAGAAGGATATAGACATGATGAAAGTCCCGATTTTGAAGTATATGGAGATGGAGACCCTAATTCAGAAGATTATAAAATGGAATTGTGGGTTCCTATAGTAAAAGAGTAATTTAAATTCATTTAACGGCATCTATCAAATGGTAGGTGCTCTTTTGATGTCTATTAGTAAAAATAGGAATGAGTAAAAAATCCAATGAAACTTGACATTACAACAGGAGATGCAATTACACCAAGGAAAATAGAATACACCTATCCCTGTATCTTTAGCCAAGAATATATAAAAAAATGGCGTACCAATTAGAAACAATTTTAGCTGAAAAATACGAAACCATAATCAGAAGAAATATAACAACAACACGAATGAGAGACTTTTATGACCTATACATCCTCTACAAATTAAAAAAAGATGATATAGATTATAAAATTTTAAAAGAAGCAATAGAAAGAACTTCCGACAAAAGAGGAAGTCAGGAGATAATCAAAGACTATGAGGAAATAATCTAGGACATAAAAGAAGATTCATACCAAAGATCCTTGTGGGAAGTATATCTGAGTGAAAATAATTATATTGGAGATCTGACTTTTGATAAGGTTGTTGATGTAGTGATAATTATTTCAAATAGAATAAATGAGATGTAATATTCCAAACACTGTTTGGAATATTACAGACAAGAAAATATTAAGTATGAGAAGTGGAATTATTCTGCTTCTTTTTTATAATTCAAATATTACTTAAAAAGAGACTATTTTCGTTCTTTAAAAAACATTTAATGGTATAATATAATAAATATAATTTTTCTACGGAGGGTATAGTGAGAACTTTTAGTTATAAAAGATTATTTAAAAAACTGATAGATTTAGACATGACAAATAATGAATTGATGAAAAAAGCAAAAGTTAGTAAAAGTACATTTTACAAAACTTGGATAG
>NZ_BCQX01000058.1 GCF_001552295.1 Globicatella sanguinis NBRC 15551
TCTTTTTTTATAGTTAGGAGGGAACATTTTGTTAAGCGAAGAGAAATTGCGTCGAATTAATGAATTATCAAAAAAGAAGAAAGAACATGGTTTGACTGAAGCTGAATTAAAAGAACAATCTATTCTGAGAGAAGAATATTTACAAAATTTACGTAAAGGTTTTAGAAATCATATTGAAGGATTAAAAATCGTTGATGAAGAAGGAAATGATGTTACTCCTGATAAATTAAAAGCAATTCAAAAGGAAAAACGTATTCATAATCGTCATAATGAGGATTAATTAGATTATTACTTTTATTTTTAATCATTCTTTAGTATTATATATAATGTATTTAGTTAGGAAAGTGAGGGAATAGTATGCTACCAACATGGGCATGGTTAATTATTGTTGTAATTGGTATTATCGCTGGTTTCGTTGGAGGCTTTTTTGCTGCTCGTCGTTATATGATGAATTACTTTAAAGAAAACCCACCAATTGATGAACGTATGATTACACAAATGATGATGCAAATGGGTCAAAAACCATCTAAGAAAAAAGTTCAACAAATTTTAAATAGTATGAAAATGCAACAACAATAGACTTTATAGACTGCTTGACGAGTTAAAATTAACTTTGTCATCAGTCTTTTTTTATACCTTCATTTTAAAATGGGGCAGAAAATGGGTATTGTAATCAATCATTTTTAGGCTTTTTGTCAAGTAATGTTGGTAATATTAAATACTTCTTATATATGATCGAATCTTATGTTCTTAGTGATTGGATCAGTATTAGCGGGTGTAGCGATTATTTTATCGGCTATAAAAATCAATTCATTCTAACAAGCATTTTACTTTATAATCATAAAGAGATATGGCATAATACTGCTTATGAATTATTGAAAATCCAATTATTACGTTGATAATATTCGAAAAGTATTGGGTTCTATTAGGAGGAAATTTTATATGTTATTTGAGAACATTATCGAAACAATAGGAAATACACCTTTAGTAAAGTTAGCTAATCCAAATCAAGATCGTGCTGATATTTATGTTAAAGTAGAAAGTTTTAACCCAAGTGCAAGTATTAAAGATCGTGCTGCGAAATTTATTTTACAAGATTTATTAGATAAAGGAGTCTTAAAAACGGGTGGCACTATTATTGAGGCAACTAGTGGAAATACTGGAGTCGCTTTAGCTATGATGGGGGCTGCATTAGGAATCAAAGTTATTTTAGTAATGCCAGAAACTATGACGATTGAACGTCGAAACTTAATGGCGGCGTATGGGGCGGAGTTAGTATTAACTCCTGGTTCAGAAGGAATGAAGGGTGCTACTGCCAAAGCAGAAGCTTTAGCTGAGGAATTATCGGCACCTATTTTTGGACAATTCACTAATGAAGCGAATATTAAAGCACATCGAGAAACAACGGGTAAAGAAATTTTAAAAGACTTAGAACAAGTAGACGGTTTTGTGGCTGGTGTAGGGACCGGTGGAACTGTTTCAGGAACAGGATTAACTTTAAAAGAAGCAAATGCTGAAACGATTGTTTGGGCAGTAGAACCGACTGCTTCACCAATGTTAAGTGAAGGAAATGCGGGTCCTCATAAAATTCAAGGAATTGGAGCAAATTTCGTGCCTGATAATTATAGAGCTGACGCTGTAGATCGTATTTTTACCGTTTCTAATGAAGATGCGATTGAAACGACTAAATCATTAGCTAAAACAGCAGGATTGTTAGTTGGAATTTCCTCAGGTGCTAATGTCTTTGCAGCCACTGAATTAGCAAAAGAATTAGGATATGGAAAAACAGTGGTAACAGTTTTACCAGATACAGGTGAGCGTTACTTATCTGCTGGACTCTTTAATGCTTAAAGTATTTAAATTTTGGTGGGAAGAAGCCAGGTGGGCTTATCAGCAAGATCCTTCTTGTAATAGTGTGATACAAGCTTTCCTATTATTTCCAGGCATTAAAGCGAGACGTTATCATACCTTGAGTCATTGGCTATATCGTCATCACCATTTATTTTTAGCTCGTTGGGTCTCCGAAAGAGCCAAAACTAAGACGGGTATCGATATTCATCCAGGTGCTCAAATTGGGCATCATCTATTTATTGACCATGGTACCGGAGTCGTAATAGGTGAAACAGCCATCATTGGCAATCGTGTAACGATTTTTCACGGTGTAACTTTAGGGGGGACCGGTAAGGAGAAAGGTATCAAACGGCATCCAACTGTTGAATCAGATGTGATTTTAGGGGCAGGCGCAACGGTTTTAGGAAATATTACTATTGGACAAGGTGCTAAAGTAGGTGCCGGTGCTGTGGTGTTAAAGTCAGTACCTCAAAATGTGACTGCTGTTGGAATACCGGCAAAATATTATCAAACAAAAGATATACCTGATAATAGTGTTCCACCTGAATGGTTTATTTAATTAAAATATGTTTATTATCGTGATTAAAAATATTATGGATATGTAATTAATCATTTAACAATTTATCTTTGAGAGACTGGCTTAAACTTGATTAATTTAGCTAACTGAGTGCTTGTTATTTTATAGCGTATTAGTTAAGTGGGGGTGAACAGATGAAGCGAAAACTATTCGATTTTCTAAGTCTGGTCCACTCCCTATTTTTAATCAATAAATAACTTAGTTAAGACAAGTTAATATCTTACAAAATAGAATTATTCGAATTGTATTTAGTTTAAATTTTAAGCCTGTTATAATCGGTTTCGGATAATTTTAAATGTATGAAATTTAGTATTATTAATTTTGATAAGCACTCAAATTTCACAAAAAACACTATATTTAGTGTTCAAGGAAAAATTAAACACAATATATAGTTGCAATAGCAGTAAAGATAGGGTAGTATATAGTCATTGACAATTAGTCGATAATCACATCGACGGAAAGAGAGTGGATTATGAAAACTGTAACTGTTTATTCAAAACCAAATTGTATGCAATGTAATTTCACCAAAAAATTCTTAGAAGATAATTCTGTAGAATATACAATGATTGATGTTTACGAAAATGAAGATGCATTAAATAAAATTAAGGAAATGGGCTTCCAATCTTTACCAGTAGTAGAAATTGAAGGCGAAGAACCATTCTTTGGCTTTAGACCTGATCGCTTAGAAAAATTAGCGATATAAATCAATAAAATTTAGATTGACTCGATTAATTAGTTATTAGACTAATAGTCGAGTTTTTTTATTGTTATGAATCTTGGTCAAATAGTATGGTTGAGCCACATTACTCAGTTTAATCACATCAAAAAATATAAAGCAGTAGTTAAAAGGTATCTCTAATAATAGCTTACTTAGAGAAAATTTGTTGCAAATGAATTGCTATAATGAATAATTGTGATTGGCCATACGGACTTTTAAGCTTAACATGATTATGGCATAATAGAATAATATTTTTATTAAAGAGAGGAAATCTATTGGAAAACATCATTTTATTAACAACTAACTTGTTCGAGTATTTTTTTAACCATCTAAATGCTCAAAGTTTTTTCATTTTATATTTAATCATCCTAAATGTCAGTTTACTGTTCGCAATGTTATAGGATAAATGGATGGCTATTAAAAACGCGCAAAGGATCTCGGAGCAGACCTTATTAGCCATGGGATTTTTTGGTGGTGGACTTGGAGGATTAGTAGGAATGTTTCTTTTTCGTCATAAAATACGTAAACCTTATTTTACGATTGTTTATTTGGCAGGTATCTGTTTAGTAGTGTTGGTATATTATCAATTTTTTGCTTCACTATTTTAAATTTGTTATACTTATTTCAATTAGAATGGAGGTTTTATAAATGACTGATTGTATTTTTTGTAAAATAATAAATGGAGAAATTCCTTCTGTAAAGGTTTATGAAGATGATTTAGTGTATGCCTTTTTAGATATTTCTCAAACAACTCCTGGTCATACATTATTAGTCCCGAAAGAACATGTGCAAGATATTTTTGATTATTCACCAACATTAGCGGGGGATGTGTTGGCACGTTTACCGAAAATTGCAAAAGGATTAGATAAAGCATTTCCCGATATGTTAGGTTTAAATATTTTAAATAACAATCGCGAGGCAGCTTATCAAACAGTTTTTCATTCACATTGGCATCTCATTCCACGTTATGGTGAAAAAGATGGCTTTAGTTTAACATTTACTAATCATATGGATGATGTATCCAAAGAACAGCTAACTTCTTTAGCTGAGCAAATTACTCAAGGGATTAGTGAGGTGACTGAATAATGAAACAAACTTTTTGGTCTGGCTTATTTTGGGGTGCTGTTATTGGAGGAGCCATTGGTCTACTCAATGCCCCCCGAAAAGGATCAGAAACACGGACGCAATTGAAAGAATTTAAAGAGCAAACGCAAAGCGATGTGACTGACTTAAAATTTAAAGTAGATCATTTGAATACTGTTGTCGATCAAGTGAAAAATGATGGTGTCCAAACTACTCAGGCATTGGTTGAAGAATTACAAGGTGATATTAAACATTTTATGGAAAATAATCAACCGCGTATTAATCGCATTCAAAGAAGAATTGAGACATTGAAAGATAATTTAGAAGAAAATATGAACAATCTATCAAATGTATCTGAAAATTAGTATTTTTCTTGAAAATGTACCATACGACCACAAAATATGTTATAGTTATCTTGTTATACACTTTAAGTCAATGAAGGAGTTTTATTTATAATGAAAAAAAGTTTAGTAAAAGTAGTGACTGGATCGGCAGTAATGTTCTTATTAGCAGGATGCACTCCTACAAAAGCGAATGAAAATGCAGAATCAGCAGCTGATAATAAATCAGAAGTAATCGCAACTATTGGAGACGAGACCATTTCGTTAGATGATTTCTATGCTGAATTAAAAGCGAAAGCTGGTACAGCTACTTTACGTAGTATGATTATTCAAAAAGTGTTAACTCAAAATGTAGATGACGCTGAGGCATTGAAGAAATCTGCTGACGAAGAAGTAAACGCACAAATTGAAAGTGCTGGTGGCGAGCAAGTTTTCCAACAATTATTAGCTTACCAAAACTTAGGATCAATTGATGATTTTAGAGAGTCTGTTTATATTCGTAACTTATTCCAAGAAGTTATTAGCAAAAATGTAGATACTTCAGAAGAAGCGATTAAAGCATACTACGAAAATGATTATGCGCCAAAAATGGAAGCACAACATATTTTAGTAGAAACAGAAGAAGAAGCTAACTCAGTTATTGAACGTTTAAATAACGGTGAAAAATTTGAAGATTTAGCAAAAGAATTATCAACTGATAGCTCATCAGCGGATGGTGGTAATTTAGGTGAATTCTCATCTGGACAAATGGTTCCTGAATTTGAAGAAGCTGTTAAATCTGTTGCTAGCGGAGAGTTAGTGCCAGAACCTGTTAAATCACAATATGGATACCATGTTATCAATGTTATCAATAATGGTGAGAAGAAACCTTATGATGAAGTAAAAGATGAAGTGAAACAACAGTATTTAGATAGTAAATACAACGATTCTAATTTAGCTTATAGCATTGTTGGTAAATTCATTAAAGAAAAAGGCGTAGAAATTAAAGATGAAGATTTAAAACCAGCTTTAGATGAATTAATGGCTGCAATTGAAGCAGCTGAAGAAAGTGCTAAAGCCGCTGAAGAAGCCGCTGAAGAAACGACGGCTGAAGGTGAATCAGAAGCGGAAGAAACAACAGCTGAAGGCGAATCAGAAGAAACAGAAGCAGAAGAAACTGCTGCTGAAGACGAAGCCGCTGAAGAGACAACAGTTGCTGAGTAATTAAATAGATAATACAAATGACTAAGTTAGGTTTTGAGGCATTAAAAGGATTAACTTTTTAAAAGACTCAAGCCTGACTTTTTATTATTTTAGTAGTGAGATACAACTCCTAATATGATACAATTTATTTGTATGTTCTAACAAGAAGGAGAAAACAATGACAACATTTAAAGAATTAAATTTACAGCCGTTTATCCAAAAAGCATTAGCAGAATTACAATTTGAAAATTTAACGGCTGTTCAAGAAGAAGTTTTAAAACCGGCTTTAGCAGGTGAAAACTTAATTGTTCAATCTCAGACTGGTTCAGGTAAAACACATAGTTTTTTAGTACCGATTGTCAATCAAATCGATCCTCAAGAGGCAAGTGTGCAAGTCGTTATTACCGCTCCCAGTCGTGAGTTAGCGAATCAATTATATGATGTGACGCGACAATTGGTCAAAGATGCGCCAGAAGAAATTGTTGTAAATAATTATGTCGGTGGGACTGATAAGGATCGTCAAATTGAAAAGCTTAACAATCGTCAACCTCATATTGTTATCGGAACCCCTGGTCGTATTTTTGACCTCATGTCAGCCAATGCCTTATGGGTCCAAACAACTAAGATAATGGTTGTGGATGAAGCTGATATGACGATGGATCTAGGCTTTTTATCTATTATCGATGAAATTGCTTCGAGAATGCCTCAAGAGTTACAATTAATGGTCTTTTCAGCGACCATTCCTCAACAGTTATCGGTCTTTTTAAATAAATATGTGACTAGTCCCAAACAGATTAAAATTGAGCCAAAACAAGTATTAGCTGAAGAAATTCAAAATTATTTAATTAATACAAAAGGGCAAGATCGCCGTGAATTAGTTTATCAATTATTAACGATGGGTCATCCTTACTTAGCGTTAGTCTTTTGTAATACCAGACAATATGCTGATGAAGTGGCTGATTATTTAAAAGAACAGGGCTTAAAAGTAGCCTTGATTCATGGTGGAATCCCACCGCGTGAGCGTAAACGCCTAATGAAGCAAGTTCGAGATTTGGACTATCAATTTGTTGTAGCAAGCGACCTAGCTGCTAGAGGGATTGATATACCTGGAGTTTCAATGGTGATTAATACTGAAGTACCTAAAGAATTAGAGTTCTTTGTTCATCGTGTAGGACGAACAGGACGTAATAATATTGCGGGGACTGCTTATACCTTTGTGACCCCCGATGATGACCAAGCGATTGTCCAGTTGGAGAAAAAAGGTATTGAATTTACTGAAGTTGAGCTAGTAAAAGGTGAGATTCGACCAGCTAAAATACGTAATCGTCGTCAAAAGCGTCAAGATACTAAGAAAGATACGGACGATGCTGTAATCAAAGGCATGATTGCTAAAAATAAAAAACGTAAAGTTAAACCTGGCTATAAAAAAAAGCTAGATATTCAAATTAAAGAACAAAGACGTCAAACAGCTAAAAAGCAAGCACGTTCAATGAGACGGAATCAGGGACGTTCAGGTAAATAATTCTGAAAACGTGTTAAATATTTTAGCTAAACCCATTATGAGGATTGATAATGAAGAGAATCCTGTTTGTAAGTAGACGGATCACATTCACTATTATAATTTGGATGAGTGAGGTTTTAGGGAGTGGGCGTGGATTAGAAAATCGAATAATTTTCGATTCGTCTGTTCATCCTAGCAAAGTTGGGAGCGGGCCAGAAGTAGAAAATTAAATGATTTTCGCTTCGTCGGCCCCCACAGTTTAGTAGGTCTCAAACAAGTCTTTAAGACGCAGTTTGAGATCGTACAACCACTGCGCTATAAACTAATAGATGGAGCCAAATAGATTTATTAAACTGTTTGCCCATTTTCTTCAATAAATTGTGGGTGTTATGCTATAATATGAAGCATATTCATTAAGAAAAGGTGTTTTAAATGTTAAAAACAATTGTCATATTTTTACTGATATTTTCAATTATTGTTGTATATCATGAATTTGGGCATTATTATTTTGCCAAAAAAGCCGGGATTCGGGTGCGGGAATTTGCTTTAGGTATGGGTCCTAAATTATTTGCCAAACAAGATAAATCCGGAACGACTTATACCGTGCGAATGTTGCCATTAGGAGGTTACGTGCGCTTAGCAGGTTTAAATGAAGAAGACGGGATTGAACCGGGGATGCAAGTAGGATTAATCCTCAATGAACAAAACATTGTCACTGGTATTAATCTTTCCGATAAAAATGACCCTGAGGAATTACCGGTACAAGTAGATGAAGCAGAATTGATTGATAAGATGATGATACGAGCACTTCCCATTGGGCAAGAAACGATGGTGACCTATCAAGTAGATCCAAATGCTTTTATTACCGAGGCCGATGGTACTAAAGTTTTGGTTTCACCAAGAGCGACACGTTATGAAAGTGCCACCCCTTGGAATAAAATTAAGACCAATATTGCCGGACCAGTGAACAACTTTATTTTAGCTATCGTTGGGTTTATGATTGTTGCCTTAATTTCAGGAGGCGTTGTGTCAGATACTTCCATCATAGGTGAGGTAAGTGCTGATTCTCCAGCAGCCACAGCCGGTTTAATAGCAGGAGACCGGATAACGAAATTTGGGGATCAAACGATTAATAATTGGAACGAATTAGCGATGGCCATCCAAGCAAATCCTGGAAAAACAATTCCTATCGAATATCAACGTGATAATCAGACCCACACCAGTCAAATTACCGTTAACGAAGTTAAGGATGAGGAATCTGGGCAAACATTTGGACAGATTGGGATTATCCGTTCTTATGACACAAGCATCAAGAGTCGCTTATTATTTGGCTTTAGCCAAACATGGGCTGTAATCACGATGGTTATTTCTACTATTTTAGGAATGTTTAAGCGTGGTTTTGATGTGAATCAATTTGGGGGACCGGTAGCCATGGCACAAATGACCAATACAGTTGTCCAACATGGCGCCTTAACGGTCATCAGCTTTATGTCTATGTTAAGTGCAAACTTAGGTATTATGAATTTATTACCTATACCAGCACTTGATGGCGGAAAAATTATCTTAAATATTTATGAAGCTATTAGAGGAAAACCACTAGCACAAGAAAAAGAAGGCATTATTACTTTAATTGGAGTAGCAATCTTATTTATTTTGATGATCTTAGTGACATGGAATGATATTATGAGAGCTTTCTTTTAATCGTATAGTTTGATAAAATATAAAAGCCAAGAAAAGATGAGGTGGCAATAAAGTGACGCAGGTGACTTTATCCGCCTCCTTTTCTTTATGTTAGTGGAAATGGAGGATAATGATGGACAAGACAGAATTATTTCAACATTTGTTAAATCAAATTCAATTGCAAGATGAAGATATATTAGACGCTTTATCGCAAACAGCTATTGACCATGTCGATATTTTAGCACAATCAAATCAATGGCATTTTCATTTGAAGAGTGCCGAACGATTCCATCCACATGTTTATAATGTTTTTATACACCATTTGCGCATGGCTTTTTCAGCTATTGCTAAAGTGGAGGTTTGGTGGCAGTTTGATCATGATCAATTGACTGATGAAATTATTTTAGATTATTGGACGGCCGTTTTAAGTGTCGTTTCAATGGAAAAACCATTCGTTAAAACACTTTTAGGTTCAGCTAAGCATCAATTGGATGGTCGAACAATTAAAGTTGCTTTAGCAATGGAACAACAAATTGATGTTATCCAAAACCAATATCATTCTTTATTAATGGAACATTTAGCAAGAGTTGGAATTAACAATATTCAAATTGAATATTATTTTGATGAAAAATTACATGAAGCAGAACGTTTAAGTGTAATGGAACGTAAGATGTTGGAAGATGAAAAAAATCTTAAAGACGCGATGGTAATGGCTGAAAAGCGTCAACAACAAACGCGTATTGAAGCACCAGTTAATAATAGTGATATTAAACCAATCGGTAAAGACATTACCAGCAACATTATTACCCCCATCAAAGAATTGCCTGATAATCAATTTAGACAAGTCATTGAAGGGTATGTCTTTAGTAAAGAAATTAAAGATTTACGTTCAGGCAATCAATTAATGATTTTAAAAGTCACGGACTATACGAGTTCGGTAACTGTAAAATTAATGAGTGGACGCGGTATTAAAAAAGAATCATTTACCTTGTACAATAAGGGCGACTGGTTACGTCTAGAAGGGGATATGGTACCGGATAACTTTACATCAGAATTAGACTTTAGACCCCGTAGTATTCGTCATATTACCCATAACGAACGGGTTGATCGTGCACCAGAGGGTGAAAAACGAGTTGAGTTGCATTTACATTCTAATATGAGTCAAATGGATGCTACTAATAGTGTTAGTGATTTTATTAAACAAGCTGCTAAATGGGGGCATCCAGCTATTGCTATTACCGATCATGGGGCCGCCCAAGCCTTTCCAGAAGCTTATTCTGCAGGAAAAGCGAATAACATTAAAGTGCTCTATGGTATTGAAGCTTATGTCGTCAATGATGGTGAACCGATTGCTTATTACCCACAACCAATCGAGTTAGATTCGGCTACCTATGTAGTGTTTGACGTGGAAACAACGGGGCTTTCGGCTGTTTATGATAAAATTATCGAATTAGCTGGTGTCAAAATGCAAAATGGCGAAGTGATCGATACGTTTGAAGCCTTTATTAATCCGGGTCATCCGCTTTCTGCCTTTACGACAGAGTTAACCGGTATTACTGACGCAATGTTACAAGATGCGCCCCCAGAAGCCGAAGTTTTACAAAAATTTTATGAATTTAGTAAAGATACGATTTTAGTGGCGCATAATGCGAGCTTTGATATGGGATTCTTAAATAAAGGCTATCTTCGTATGGGACTTAAAGAGACAACACAACCTGTCATTGATACTTTGGAGTTGTCACGTTTAGTTAATAGTCATTTACGGGCGCATCGTTTAAATACTTTAGCCAAACATTATAATATCAATTTAGAACAACATCACCGGGCAGTCTTTGACTCGGAAACAACGGGTTATATTTTGTATAAATTGTTAGAACAAGCTAAAGATGATTTTAATATGACCATGCATTCGCAATTAAATGATCAATTAGGTGAGGGTGATAGTTATAAAAATGCTCGTCCATTTCATGCGACGCTCTTAGCGAAAAATCAAGAAGGATTAAAAGATTTATTCAAAATTATTTCTGAATCCAATGTTAAGTATTTCTTTAGAACGCCACGAGTACCGCGAAGCTTATTAGTCAAATATCGCGAAAATTTACTAGTTGGTACGGCTTGTAGTGAGGGGGAAATTTTCACTACGATGATGCAAAAAGGGTTTGATGAGACGGCGGAGTTAGTAGATTTTTATGATTATATTGAACTTCAACCAAAATCAGTTTATCAAACTTTAATCGACCAAGAACAATTAGGTTCAGTAGCCGATTTAGAAAACATCATGCGTGAATTAGTACGTTTAGGTGAAGAAAAGAATATTCCGGTTGTTGCGACTGGTAATGTTCATTACTTAGATGAAAAAGACTCAATTTATCGTGAAATTCTAATTAAATCAATGAAAATTAATGCCAATCGTCAAGTGTTTTTACCACCTGTTCATTTTAGAACGACGGATGAAATGTTGATGGAATTTGCTTTTTTAGGTAGTGAAAAGGCTAAAGAATTAGTGGTAACCAATACCCAAAAAATTGCTGATTCAATTGATGAAATCGAAGTAATAAAGGATAAACTATTTACACCTAATATTCCAGGTAGTAATGAAGAAATCCGTCGCTTAAGTTATGATAAAGCGCATGAATTATATGGCGATCCATTGCCTGAAATTGTTGAAGCACGTATTGAAAAAGAACTGAATTCGATAATTTCAAATGGTTTTGCGGTTATTTATTTAATTTCCCAAAAACTGGTTCATAAAAGTAATGAAGATGGTTATTTAGTTGGTTCACGGGGTTCGGTAGGTTCTTCGTTAGTCGCAACCATGACAGGAATTACCGAAGTCAATCCTTTAGCACCCCATTATTATTGTAAAGAGTGTAAATTTAGTGAATTCTTCACTAAGGGGGAAGTTGGGTCAGGTTTTGACTTACAACCGAAGGATTGTCCGCATTGTGGCAAACCTTTACACCGAGATGGCCATGATATTCCATTTGAGACTTTCTTGGGATTCTATGGTGACAAAGTACCCGATATCGATTTGAACTTCTCTGGTGAGTATCAACCACGTGCCCATGCTTATACCAAAGTATTATTCGGTGAAGATTATGTTTATCGTGCCGGAACCATTTCGACAGTTGCAGAAAAGACCGCATTTGGTTATGTGAGAGGTTATCTCGAAACTACCGGAGAACATATGCCACAAGCAGAAAAAGAACGCTTAGCCAAAGGAATTGAAGGTGTAAAAAGAACTACTGGTCAACATCCGGGAGGGATTATTGTTATTCCAGATTATATGGATGTTTTTGATTTTACACCCGTGCAGTATCCAGCTGATGATTTGTCAGCCGAATGGCGAACTACCCATTTTGATTTCCATTCAATTCATGACAATGTCCTAAAACTTGATATATTAGGACACGATGATCCGACAATGATTCGGAAATTACAAGATTTAAGTGGCATTGACCCCCAAACCATTCCGATGAATGACCCAGATGTGATGTCTTTATTTAGTGGACCGGAAGCATTAGGGGTGACAAGTGAGCAAATCTTTTCGGAAACAGGAACTTTGGGCGTACCAGAATTCGGAACTTTCTTCGTTAGAGGGATGTTAACGGAAACCAAACCTAAGACTTTTGCAGAATTACTGCAAATTTCAGGTCTGTCACATGGTACCGACGTTTGGTTAGGAAACGCGCAAGAGCTAATTAAAAATAAAACGACGACGCTAGCCAAAGTAATTGGATGTCGTGATGATATTATGGTGACCTTAATGCAATATGGAATTGAAGATGGCTTAGCCTTCAAGATTATGGAAAGTGTTCGTAAAGGGAAAGGTATCCCAGATGATTGGCAAGAAACCATGCGTGAAAATAAAGTACCTGAGTGGTACATTGACTCTTGCTTAAAGATTAAGTATATGTTCCCGAAAGCCCATGCGGCAGCCTATATTATGATGGCCTTACGGGTGGCATACTTTAAAGTGCACTATCCAATGTATTATTATGCTGCTTATTTTTCAATTCGGGCTGAAGATTTCGATTTAGTAGCCATGCATCAAGGAAAAGAGATGGTCAAGCGACGTATTCGAGAAATCCAAGCGAAAGGGTTTGATGCTTCAGTGAAGGAAAAGAGTTTACAAACCGTCCTAGAATTAGCGAATGAAATGCTTGAGCGAGGCTTTAAATTCTCGATGATTGATATTGATAAATCAGAAGCTGATGTCTTTAAAATCGAAGGAGATACGCTCATTCCACCTTTCAATGCAGTATCAGGCTTAGGTCTAAGTGTTGCGCAACAAATCGTTAAAGCACGCTCAGAAGCGCCTTTTATTTCCAAAGAAGATTTACAAAAACGTGGCAAAGTTTCGAAAACAATTATTGAATATCTTACTGAAAATGGGGTCTTAGACCATTTACCAGATGAAGATCAATTAAGCTTATTTTAAGAAGCGTTAAGTTAATTGAGAGTAGGCATAAGAGGCTGGGCATAAATTTGATAAATTTAGTCAAAATTATTGTGCGTTAATTAAAAGCGCAGTGGTTGAGTGGCCACAAACTGCGTCTTGCAACTTGTTTGAGGCCAACTCAACTGTGCGG
>NZ_BCQX01000059.1 GCF_001552295.1 Globicatella sanguinis NBRC 15551
CCCTCCCTATCATAGGAAAAGGTAAAGACATCTTTAATCACATTCCCCTCAGAATCACAAATAAAACAATCATGCTTATCCTTAGCAACATCGTACCAATAAGAAACATAAAAACACATCCTTCAAAATAAATTGGCTGTGGTTATCCACAAAAACTATGTATTGTAGCCTTGCACGAGATAAAACGTCTAGCGTTATCTAACTCATAAACAAATAAACATAGAAATGTGGTTGGAGCCTTAATAAAATAGTTTAAGCTATAGGAGAAAGAACCAATCCACAAGGCTATGATTATCATATAGTAAAAAGAAAAAAAGAACACTAATTACTATGTGTTCATTATACAAGGAGAGAATCTTCATGTCACACACTCATTTTAACACAAAGAAATCTAAAGGGCATTTGAAATTCACGGAACGTGAACTGATCGAACAATGGCTAAAAGAAGACAAAAAGCAAGCTGAGATTGCCCGTTTGCTTGGCCGAAATAAATCAACTATTTCACGTGAAATCAAACGGGGTACCGTCGTCCAAATTAGTTAAGGTAAAAAAGTCGAGAAGTATCTAGCTGACTTTGGTGAAGTCACTTATTTAAAGAATAGACAACGCAGTCAATCAAAAGGTATGCAAGCTTACTCTGGACGCTTTTGGTATAAATTAAAGAAAGCTCACCACAATGGTGTTTTCAAAGGAAAAGAGCGAACTCACAATATTAAAACATTTGTGATGTCCTATGCTTTAAAACATCCTAAGGAAAGAGTGCCTTGTTTCAAAACCGTCTATCGCTACATTCGACAAAATGCGCTGTGTATCAAGCCCCATGATTTACCTATGATGTATCGTTTGAAACCAAGAAAAAATAAGCACAGTCGTCCAAAGGGACGAAATAAGAAAGTTCTGGGTACCAGTATTTCGGACCGAGCATCAAGTTTGTTAGACCGCTCGGAATTTGGTCATTGGGAAGCTGACTTAGTAAAGAGAAAACGCCATAAAGAAGAGCCGGCAGCCATTTCATTAGTCGAACGGAAAACACGCTTCGCTATAGCAATGAAGATTGAGGATTATAAAAGCGAGACTGTATTAACGGCTTTTCAAACACTTGTAGAAAACAGCCCTCATCAGTTTAAAACTATTACATTTGATAATGGATCTGAGTTTGCGAAAGTATCTGAGGTTGAAAACGATGATTAATCTATTTATTTTTGTCATGCTTACGCATCATGGGAACGAGGGTCTAACGAGAATTTCAATAAACTCTTAAGAAAGTTTATACCGAAAGGTAAATCGTTACATCATTTTACTTCTGACTATATATCATAAGCAGCTGGTAAGATAAATAAACGCATACGATCCATACTCGGTTTAATGTCCACTCAAGAAGCCTAACAGACCGAATTGTCTTTAATGGAATAAAGACTTGAGTTATAAAAGAATCGAAAAGCGACATTTCCCCCATAGGGGAAACCCTATACCTAAAAGTCTAATGGGGTATGTCTTTTGAATAACAATAGTGTTGCATTTGATTTGACAACAGAGGCAATAAAAGAATTATAAACAAATCTAAAATATAAATTCCTAATTTCCAACCTTCTATACCAATTCTATTTCCTATTCAATAAAGTAAGTTTCTTTAGAAATTTCACCTCCTACTTCAGATAAAATTTCTTTCTTCTTATCTTCAGAATACATTGCATTACTATTCACAACTGTATAAAGTATATTCTTTGAAGCTCTTCTCATGTTGTTTTGAACAGTTGCTTTATCTGTATTGGTCACTGTTGCACCAAATTTCCCTAATGTAGATAACATAATATCCCCGCCGTTAGCAATCGCTGCGTCTGCATTCATATAATCATAGTTCCAAAAATAGTTTGTTAAAACCATTCCTTTAAAGCCCCATTCATCTCTTAAGACATCATTTAGTAAATTACTATTCGCACATGCCCATCTTGGACCGATGTAATTATACGAAGACCTTACCGCAGAAACCTCACCATTTTTACAGTATATTCAAATGGTTTTAGATATATTTCTCTAATGGCCTGTTCATTAGCCCAAACCATAATTCTACTATTTCTATTTGACTCTTGATCGTTTAATGCAAAGTGCTTAATATACGGATAAAGGCCTTTACTTTCTGCTCCTAACATTTCATATTGTGCAAAAAATGCTGAATTTAATCCATCTTCTGAATAATATTCAAAATTATGCCCAGCAAAAGCACCTCTATGAATGTTCATTGCTGGACCATACCAACCATTTACATTTAATTCTAGCGCTTCATAACTTGTATAAACGACTTCATAATCGGTCATATTTTCAGCAAATTCATTCAATATGATATTCTTATAAAAAATTCAACTCTTCTTTTTACAAGGCGTTTTTGAATTTAATGTAACATTTACTGCTGTCGAAAAGTAAAAAAAACGCCTACCCCTCCGGATAAGCGTATCTACATTATATGATTATACAAACTCAACATCAATCGAGTGTGTTAATACATCACTGTAACTATAAGACACACGATCGATATTATTATCATCTTGGTCTAAATCTACGACAAATACTGAACGATAAGTCTCCCTCAAAACGCCACGACGCTCGCGTTTTTTCTTACGGCCCATTTGGACGGTGACGATAATTTCTTCACCTAAGTTTTCATCTAAAAGTGACTTGATTTCAACTAAATCTTTTGGCATTGTCTCAACCCCTTCAGTCCCCATTATAACATATTTTAGATAAATAATCAATTTTAACATAACATATATGTCATAGCAAGCAAATTTTCAAAATTTCTCCTTACTTTTTTGGCTAAAATTTTCGAGAATTGTTAAAAATATGTTTTACATAAACTAGCTCATAAGTATCCGTGGTCGTAGTTAAGATTCATTCTATCTAGAGTTCTGTCAAAAAGATGAGGCTTGGCAAATCTTTAAAAATTCTGTTTGTTTTATGACGCAGAAGCTGAGTGGCATCATGCTGCGTCTTAACAAGTCTGGTCATCAACTTAATAAATTCAGTCTAGTTGTTGATCGTTAATTAACAGCTCAGGAGTTGAGCAGCATCACACTGCGTCTTAAGGAACTGTTTGAGACCTACTAAACTATGCGAGAGTTGGACAAAAAAAGCGAAATTCAATCGTTCTTCTACCTCTTGCTCAGCCCCTTAATCATAACCTAAGTAAGAATACTATTACTCCTGAGCCGTCTTCCTTATTTTCAAATACTTTTTAGTTCGTCAGAGCTTCGTATTGAAAATAGCTAGTGGTTAATAGATTGCATTGTATAATCGTTGATAGTCTTCTAAGGTTAAGGACTCCGCTCGACGTGCCTTTTCAATTTGAGCTTTATCTAAAGCCGTCTCTAGTTGATCTAAACTTAAGTTCAAATCTTTTGCAGCATTTCTTAAATTATTCCAGATAGTTTTTCTTCTTAGAACAAAACAAGTCTGAATTAAATGATGAAACTTTTCTAAATTATCAACTTCAGCAATGGGGTGTTCTAATCTCGTTAAGCTTAAGACAGCGGAATCGACATTGGGTTGTGGAATAAACACACTTTTAGGTACAATAAAGGCTATTTTCGCATCCATCGTATTTTGAATAGCTAAGGTCAATGAGTTATATGATTTTGTATTAACTGTAGCAGTCATTCTTTCGGCTACTTCTTTTTGCATCATCATCACCAATTGATCAAATTTTAAGTTGCTCTCAATTAAATTCATAATAATCGGGGTCGTAATATAATACGGCAGATTGGCTACAACTACCAGTCGCTCGGCATCATGTAAATTTTGATAAATTGGATCGTTGAAATTTACTTTTAAAATATCTTGATGGTGAATCGTAACATTCTCATAATCACTTAAAGTCTCTTTTAGTATTTCAACAAAGCGTGAATCAATTTCGAAGGCAATCACTTCTTTAGCATTTCTTGCTAAAAATTCAGTGAGAGCTCCAATTCCTGGTCCTATTTCTACCACAGTTGTATGGTGATCGATTTGACCAGTTTCAATCATTTTATCTAAGATTTGGGGTTCAATTAAAAAATTCTGACCTAAACTTTTTTTCATTTTAATATCATAACGACGCATAATATCAACCGTTCGGGTCGGGGTTGCGATAGGACGAAACTCTCTCATAATGACTCCTTTTCATATAATACAGCTTGGATTTGTTCTAAGGTAATGTTATATTGACTTAATTTTTTTTGCAATTGCTTACCATTGAGGTGGCCTAATCTAAAATGATCACTAACTATTTTTCTACGGAATTTGGCATCTTTGTGTCCGATCAGCCTTAATTTTACCAATTCAATCATCGGAATTGCCACCAAATTTTCTATTTGTGGACTTATTAAATTAGATAATGCTTTCTTAATTGCCTCAGGTTGAGCATGTTCAATGCCTAAGCTTGCTCCCTTTTTACCGCTATTGGCTTCTTCTTGACTCAAATAAGCTTGTTTGGCCTGTGGGACAATTCGAGTCACAATTTTACGGATTCGTTCTCCTTGGTAGTCAGGGTCAGTAAATATAATGATATCAAACTTTTCACTCGCCGCTTTAATTTGTTCTTGAATTTGACGGCTTACAGCTGAGCCATTCGTCTCGATAGTTTTTATGTTTGAGCCAAATGTTTCTACCAATCGTTTGGTATCATCACGACCTTCAACAATGATGACTTCATTTGGTAACATTATGCTTCTGGCTCCCATCTGAATAGTTTAAACGCGTTACGGGTTGTTACTCCGGCCACTTTTTCAATAGTCCATCCTTTTACTTGAGCCATTTGTTCCGCTACAAAATATACATAAGCTGGTTCATTACGTTTCCCGCGATATGGCATTGGAGCTAAATAAGGGGCATCCGTTTCAATTAATAAACGGTCTTCCGGAACGACTAAAGCTGCTTCTCTTACTTCATTGGCTTTTTTAAAAGTTAGAACGCCACTAAAACTGATATGCATCCCTAAGTCTAAAAATTGCTGTGCTTCTTTTGCATTGCCACCAAAACTATGCATGATTCCCCCAGCTTTGGGGATACCTTCTTCTTTAAGTATTTTATAAGTATCTTCGGTAGCATCGCGGTTATGAATGGTAATCGGCAGATTATGTTCTTTCGCAATGGCAATTTGTCTTCTAAAGACTTTCTCTTGCACCTCTTTGGCGTCCCTCATCCAATAATAATCTAATCCTATTTCACCAAGCATTTTAACCTTCGGCAAGGTCAACCATTCTTCTAATTTTCTTTCAAATTCAGGATTATAATTTCCCGCTTCAGTTGGATGGCAACCTACTACACTTAAAATATTAGAATATTGATTACTTAAAGCCAAGCTTTTATGAATGGTTGGTTCATCAAAACCAACTACCGCCATATACTCAACATGTTGTTGTTTCGCATTTTCAATGATCTCGGCTTCTATCCCATCAAATTGATTGGCATTCAAATGGGTGTGGGTGTCAAATAATTTCATTTTGAGTCCTTTCTTTTGATAACTAAACCCGAAAAGCAACGAATACTTTTCGGGTTCACACTCGATTTATGCTTACCCAATTAATGCGCCATTCGGAGCACCATCTGGTGCAAATAATAAGCTTAATTGTCCTTGGTTTTCTGCTGATAAAATCATTCCTTGACTCACATATCCCATCATTTTACGTGGTTTTAAATTCGCTACAATCGTAACTTTTCTACCAACTAAATTTTGATATTCAGGATAATATTTAGCAATCCCGGATAAGATTTGACGATGACCTTTGTCTCCTGCATCTAATCGGAATCTCAATAATTTATTAGAACCTTTAACAGGAGCCACATCGATGACTTCAGCTACTTTCATTTCGACTTGAATGAATTGATCAAATTCAATATTCGCCACTTCTTCATGAACTAATTCAGTCGCTTCAGGGTTCCATGTTGGATCATCCACTGTTGGTTTCTCTGAAGTAGTCTCATTGCCACCTGTCATTAAGTTCTTAATATATTGAACTTCTTCTTCAACTTCTAAACGTGGGAAAATAGGCTCACCTTTTTTAATTACTTGAGCATTATCTGGTAAGTCGCCCCATTTAACTGTTTGTAAATCTTGTTCTAATTCTTGAGTTAATCCTAATTGTTCAAAGATTTTTGATGGCGCTTGTGTCATAAATGGTCTTAATAAATGTCCGACAATACGTAATACTTCAGCTAAGTGATTCATAACTGAACGCAATTGACCTACATTCGCTTCATCTTTTGCTAAAACCCAAGGGGTAGTTTCATCGATGTATTTATTCGCACGTGAAACTATTTTCATGACGTGGTCTAGCGCTGAATTAAAGCTCATTGAATCCATACTTTGATGGTAAGCTTTAATCTCTTCTTCCACAAAGTTTTCGAAAATTGCATCGACGTCATTGGCAACTAATTCTGTAGTTGGAATTTGACCACCGAAGTATTTATTCATCATCGCGATGGTACGATTTAATAAGTTACCTAAATCATTTGCTAATTCAAAGTTTACTCGGTTAACAAAATCTTCTGGCGTAAAGACAGCATCATTACCTTGACTCATTTCACGCAATAGATAAAAACGAGTCGCATCTAGTCCGTAACGCTCAATTAATTGTCCAGGGTAAATCGTATTGCCTTTGGATTTAGACATTTTACCATCTTTCATTAGCAACCAACCATGAGCATAAACTTTTTTAGGTAAAGGTAATCCTAATGCCATTAACATCGTTGGCCAATAAATCATATGGAAACGACTAATGTCTTTTCCAATCACATGCACATCAGCCGGCCAGAATTTGTCGTAATTTTCTGTGTTTTCACTACCATAACCAAGCGCTGTAATATAGTTTGTCAATGCGTCAATCCAAACATATACCACATGTTTAGGATTAGATTTTACAGGTACTCCCCATGAAAATGTTGTTCGAGAAACAGCTAAATCCTCTAAACCAGGTTTAATAAAGTTATTAATCATTTCATTCTTACGAAATTCTGGTGTAATAAACTCCGGATGTGATTCATAATATTCTAATAAACGATCCGCATACTTACTCATACGGAAAAAGTATGATTCTTCTTTGACTAATTCAACATCATGTCCACTTGGAGCTTTACCACCAATCATCTTACCATTTTCATCACGATAAACTTCTATCAATTGACTTTCTGTAAAGTATTCTTCATCACTAACAGAATACCAACCTTCATATTCGCCCAAATAAATATCATCTTGTGCTAATAATTGTTCAAAAATTTGTTGTACCGCTTTTTCATGATAATCATCAGTGGTACGGATAAAGCCATCATTGCTAATCTCTAAATCTTGCCATAACTTTTTAATACGATCAGCCATTTCATCGACATAAGCCTTTGGTGTTTGTCCTAAGTCAGCAGCTTTTGATTCAATTTTTTGTCCGTGTTCGTCAGTTCCGGTTAAGAAATAGACATCATATCCCATTAGCCGTTTGTAACGTGCCATCGCATCACAAGCTAAGGTTGAATAAGCATTTCCGATATGTAAATTTCCACTTGGGTAATAAATGGGTGTTGTAATATAGTAAGTTGGTTTTGTTTGATTGGTCACAGATGAGTGCCCCTTTCTATTTTTATCATTCTTTCATATTATAGCACAACGCCTCTTTTTGTGAAACAATACCACGAATAAAGCTTTAATATTTACATCTTGTAAAACGCTTAATAATCTTCTGATTTTATGTTAAACTATACTTATTGAACATAAAGGAGTCCCTATATGAAACACAGTCCCATTATTCAAGAGAATTTAGATAAACTAGAAACACCAAAAGAAAAAATTAGCTATTTACTTTACGCATATAAAGAATGGATTATATCGATTGCGATTATCTTGATTTTTACAATTAGTATCGCATTCAGCATCTTATTTAAAGAAGAGGCAAACTTAACTATTCGCATAGTAAGCGATGTTCCGATTGCTGAGCAAACATTAGAGGGGATAAAGTCACAATTGAATGATCAATTCGATGAATCCATCGCTATCGATTTGAATAACTTTTATTCGATGGAGCAATTTCAAGTGTTAACCGTTCAATTAGCCGCACAAGAAATAGATTTTGTTGTTTTTCCAGAAAACTTATCCGATGAAACTTTCCAACTTCAAATCGAAAACGTCGAAGAACCTTCCGTCTTTTCACTAAAACAAGATGAACTTCAATTTAACTTTTATAAAACTTTTAGTAAAACGGAAAACCCCTTTGCTGAACAAGTTGAATCAAAACTGACATCTCGTTAAGTTTTTTTGTCACACTCTCAACTAACTTCCTGAAATCTTGATTAAGATATAAAAAAACTTAAAATAAGTCAAAAAAGCGTGGTCGTAAAAGACCGACGCTTTTTTAACTTACTAGAGATTAATTAAAGGCTGCTAAGTATTGTTCGACAATATTTTCTACTGTAAAGCCATAATCAGCCACTACTTCTTCACCTTTTCCAGATGATCCGAAGCGATCAATTCCGATAGTAACACCATCTAAGCCGACATATTTTGCCCAGCCAAATGTTGCTCCCATTTCAATTGATAAACGATTACGTACCGCATTAGGTAGAACCGTCTCACGATATTCTTTTGATTGTTCATCAAATATGTTCATCGCTGGCATTGAAACGACTGAGACGTCATGCCCTTTTTCAGCTAACGCTTTTTGTGCTTCAACAGCTAAACTTACTTCTGATCCACTTGCTAATAAGATACCACTTGGCACCTCACCTTTAGCTGGTGATACCACATAAGCACCTTTACGAACGCCTGCTTCTAAAGTTTTACTATCAACGTCTAATACTGGAACATTTTGACGAGTTAGTACTAACATCGTTGGGCGGTCTTTAGATTCTACCGCAATTTTCCATGCTGCAATTGTTTCATTTTCATCAGCTGGACGAATCGTATTTAAGTTCGGTAATGCTCTAAAGGCTGCTAATTGTTCAATCGGTTCATGAGTTGGGCCATCTTCTCCCACCGCAATTGAATCATGTGTCATGACATAAGTAACTGGAATGTTAGAGATAGCTGATAATCTTACCGCTGCTTTTAAGTAGTCAGTAAAGACAAAGAACGTTCCACCATAAACACGTGTTCCACCATGTAATTGTACGCCATTCATAATAGCTGCCATTGCGAATTCTCGTACACCAAACCAAATGTTGCGGCCAGCACGGTTTTCTGGCATAAAGTCAGTTTCAGCGCTTACCATTGTTTTGTTTGAACCAGATAAATCGGCAGAACCTCCCCAGAAATAAGGAATTGCTTCTGATAATTTTTGAATAACACGACCATTTGAATTACGTGTCGCATCTGCTTTACTACCATACTCCACATATTCTAAGGCTGTTTCAAAGTCTTCTGGTAATTCTCCATTAAAGGCTGCCTCAAATTCAGCGGCTTTTTCAGGATTACTCGCTTTATAATCTTCAAATACTTTATTCCATTCCTCGTAAGCATTTAAACCACGTTCTTGGATATTTAATTTAAAATCAGCTGCTGCTTCTTCTGGTACCGTAAAGGCTTCATTTTCCCATCCATAATATCCTTTAGTAGTCGCCCAATCAGCGGATCCTAATGGTGCTCCATGGACTTTTGAAGTCCCTTGTAATGGTGAACCGTATCCAATAACCGTTTTAATCTCGATAATGGTAGGCGCTTGGGTATGAGCTTTCGCTTCTTCAATTGCTTTAGAAATCGCATCCACGTCATTTCCATCTTCGACACGTAGATAATGCCAATTTTGTGATTCAAAACGTTTCTTAATGTCCTCATTAAACGCCATGTTCAAATCACCGTCTAATGAAATATCATTTGAATCATATAAGACAATTAATTTATCTAGTTTTTGTCTTCCTGCAAATGAAATAGCTTCATAAGAAATACCTTCCATTAAGTCACCATCACCGACTAAAGCGTAAGTGTAATGATCGATTAATTTATGTTGTTCAGTATTAAAAATCGCAGCAGTATGAGTTTCTGCTAAAGCCATCCCTACTGCTTGGGCAATCCCTTGTCCTAATGGACCGGTTGTCGCTTCAACCCCTTGTGTATGTCCTACTTCAGGATGCCCAGGTGTTTTACTACCTAATTGACGGAATTGTTTTAAATCTTCAATCGTTACATCAAATCCCGCAACATGTAATAAACTGTATAGTAAAGCAGAGCCATGACCAGCAGATAGAACAAAACGATCGCGATTCACCCATTTTGGTTCAGTTGGCGTAATATTTAAATGCTTTGTCCACAAAGCATAAGCCATTGGAGCAGCTCCCATAGGTAAGCCTGGGTGCCCAGAGTTAGCCGCTTCAATTTGCTCGATACTCAAAGCACGAAGTGTATTAATAGATAATTGGTAATTCATACAGTCATAACCTCCTAAATTGATACTTATATTATACCATCTGTATATAAATTTATTAACTATAAAATTAATATTGATAAACAAGACGGCTCATATTGTCTACATTATACAAATAATAACGGTTTATTTCCATTTTTAATGTTCCAATATTAAAACTTTATATGTTCGTTTTTATTAATATGAAAGCGATATGATTAAATAAACAATTAACTACACCCTAAAAACCACACCTAAACACTCACTTTTATTGATTATTAGAAAACGAGTTTGAAAAAGTCCAATCCTCGTTTAAACTATTCGATCACCTTTAGTCGATTTAAAGGCCAGTAAACAAAATATAATTTAGACAAAATTTTATCTTTATGAATACTACCTATCATTCTACTATCTACTGATTTCATTCTATTGTCTCCGAGTACAAAATATTCATTTTCTGGTATTTTTTCAACAATAAAATCTTTTGTAAATCGTTTCCATTCTTTTTTCTTTTGTTTTAAAAATGGTTCATCAATAAATTTATCATTGATGTATAGCTTATCATTTTTATATTCAATTTTGTCTCCAGGTAAACCTATAATTCTTTTAACATATAATTTTTTTTGCTCTGGAATATCAATTATTACCACATCAAATCTATCAATATTAAAGTAATTCATTCCGATTACTTTTTCGCCATGTGCTAATGTGTAATCCATTGAAGGACCTTCAACTGAGTACATAGGGAATAAGAAAAATCTTAACGAAAGTATCACTAAAAATAATACAATTGTGAACTTATTTTCTATTAAAAAACGTTTTAAATAATTTAGCATTGTCATATATGAATTCTCCTTTAAATATTCTAAAAAGCGTTTTTACACTATTGCTTGTATGTTATAATACATTATATATTAATTTTAGGAGAATAGTTATAAAGAAAAATTCTTTGATGTTTTTATCTCGATTAGTCAAAAGTCACTTGCCAGTTTTTACCTTGCTGACGTGCTTGATAACACAACTGTATTTGTTCCTTTGATGTTTTATTTACCATTAATTCAGGCAACTCATCAACTGAGAAAAATTTCGCAGCAATTGTTTCCGAGTTTTCTGTAAAAGACCCAGCTTTATATAGGCATTCCACAAAAACTTTGACAATCGTATAAGGATTCTGACCTGGATTATGAAGATTACGATCTAGAAGTGAAACTAATTTAACAACTTCAGCTTCCATACCTGACTCTTCATAAATTTCCTTTAATACATTAGAACTGATAGTCTCCGTAACATCCATCCAACCACCAGGCAAAGCCCACAGTCCATCCTTTTCTTGTACTAATAATATTTGGTCATCTTTCCAAACTGCTCCACGTGTGTCGATCTTAGGTGTTTGATATCCAGAATCTTCTAATCTTAATTCCGCTATCACTTGAGGACTAGTATTGGCTAATACCGACATCATCTGATGAGACATTTCTTTAATCCGTTCATAACGCTCTTCATCATATATATCTTTCGTATAATACAAACCTGATTGAGCCAAAGAATGAAGTTCTCTCGCCCACTCTAACCAATTAGTCATGCGCTTTTTGCCCCTCCCGGTAACGTTTCATTAACTCTGCAAAAATTTCTGCAGAAGTAGGTGGTGTATAGGTAATAGCATTAGCTCCCGCTCTAATCGTTGCTTTTACTAGTTCACCAGTTGGTCCACCAGTTGCAATAATCGGAACATCAGGTCCGACTTCTTGACGGATATGCTTTACTAATTCAACCGTCTTAGCACCGCCAGAAATGTTGAGCATCGTAGCTCCCGCTGCCAATTTACCTTTAAAATCATCTTGAAAACTCGAAATGGTTGCAATCAATGGAATATCAATATGTTCTCTAATTTGAGAAATCACTTCGTTCTCCATTGGAGCATTCACAACAACACCATAGGCTCCCAATTGTTCTGCTTGAAAGGCCAAATTAACACTTCTTAAACCAGTGGTGGTTCCTCCACCGACGCCAACAAAAACTGGTACCGAAGAAACATCAATAATTGATTGCATAATCGTCGTTTGAGGCGTAAAAGGATAAACAGCAATAACCGATTGGGCATTAGAATTACGAATAATGGCAACATCAGTAGAAAATAGTAACGACTTGATTCGCTTACCAAAAATCAAGATACCTGACGCTTCATAAATTTCTTCAGGTACTTCCACAATTCTAGAACGTAATTTCGATTGAAAAACCGGTACATTTTTCCGATTAGGCACTTCGACATCGTTAATGATGACCACTGATTGATTGTCATCATCTAATTCCGTTCTAATTGATTCATAATGAGTAATATTATATTGATTAAAACTTTTTTCGTTGTGTTTATTGGTCATAAAGATCCCTCACTTTACAAAAAATTGATATACAAATAAAGTATACGGATTTTAAAGATTCAATGCAAAGAAAATATTTTATAACCTTGAGTAATTTAAAATTAACAATTAGATTGAATAAAATTCATATTATTGTGTAAAAAGAAAGGGTCACTAACCCCTCCATAACTGGCACAATGTTTTTATACAAATAAACAAACCAGAAGGAATCAAAATGACCCACTTAGTGTAAAATAACTGTTGGTCAGCTAAAAGCAAAAAAAGATATAAAAGTTACAATAAGATTACCCAATTTAATGTAACTTTTATATATAACTTATACTCAAATTATTCAAAAATCACAAGTTCTCAAATTGCAAAATCAAAAGGTGTACTAGTTCAAACCATTGATGAATACTGAAATTTCAATAAAATCAAAGAAGTTGGAAATATCAGAAAAACATATTACCTACTGAAAAGAAATGAAAATGACACTTGAAGATAGAATAAAAAAAACATTAATAATGAATTAGAACGAACGCAAAAAGAAAAGATAGAAGAAATACTTAAAAACATGACTGCAAAATAATTGCAAAATAATTTTGCAATCTTTACTTTTCTTTGATTATCTTAAAATATAAAAACAGCCACAAACATTGATATAACAACATTCATGGCTATAAATTGATTTTTCTTTTACTATCTTTTTACTTCTAAAAAAGCCATTTGCCGGGATCGAACCGGCGACCTCTTCCTTACCATGGAAGCGCTCTACCTACTGAGCTAAAACGGCAACTCAATTTAAATAAAAAAAG
>NZ_BCQX01000060.1 GCF_001552295.1 Globicatella sanguinis NBRC 15551
CCGCACAGTTGGGAGTAGACCGCAAACAAGTCATTAAGACGCAGTTTGATGCCACTCAACCCCTGCGCTGTTAATTATCGAGCATTTACTTGACTAAGTTTATCAAGTTGATGCTCAGCCTCTTTAAAGGAGATATACTGATTCTTAAAAAGCATGGGTAGTTATCTGTTACCGCTCATGTGCATATAAAAAACCCCTTAAAAGTAGTATCAATTTTTGGTACCTACTTTTAGGGGCCTCTATTTTAATTAATAAGTATCTTTCAAAACGGTTAGTAAAATGATTAATTTGGTGATTGATTATTAGGGGTTACACGTTTTCGGACACCTTTATTAATATCTAATAAGATTGGTAAGACCATTGGTTTACGTTCAGTTTTCTCATGAATGAGAGGATAAATTGTATCAAAAATCACATCGCGAATCATTTTTTCAGTTACCACAGCACCATTTTCATTTAATCCACGGTTGATGGCTGAACGTAATTGATTTTGCATTTCATTGATTAAATCAATGGATTCACGCATATAAATAAAGCCACGAGACATAATATCTGGACCACTAATTAAGGCATGGTTTTGATAGTCGATTGTCGCAGTGACGATGATTAAACCATCTTCGGATAAAGTACGACGATCACGCAAGACGATACTTCCGATATCACCAATACCACTACCATCAACGTAAACATCTTGTGCTTGGAAATTACCTGCCACACGAGCACTATTTTGAGTAACTGCTAGCATATCACCATTGGCTAAAATAAAACAGTTTTCTTTTGGAATACCGGTTTCTTGTGCTAATTCAGCTTGAATACTTTGCATGCGATATTCACCATGGACAGGCATGAAATATTTAGGTTTCATTAGACGTAACATTAATAATTGTTCTTGTTGCCCACCATGTCCTGAGGTATGAATATTATTAATTTTACCATGAATCACATTGGCACCTAATTCAGTTAAACGGTTAATGACACGATTGACACTGATAGTATTGCCTGGAATAGGTGAACTAGAGAAAATTACCGTATCTTCCGGCTGAATGGAAATTTGGCGGTGTGTACCATTAGCGATACGACTTAAAGCGGCCATCGGCTCACCTTGAGATCCGGTACATAAAATAATTAGTCTATTACCGTCTACAGAATCAATGTTACGACCATCAACGAAAAGATCTTGGCCATCCGTTTCGATATAGCCTAATTCGCGCCCCGTTTTAATTGCCGATTCCATACTACGTCCAAAGACTGCGATTTTACGATTAGTTTCTTTGGCAACTTCGACAACTTGTTGAAGACGTGAAACGTTTGAAGCAAAGGTTGCGAAGATGACCCGTCCTTGAACTCCTTGGATAATATTTTTAATCGATTGGCCCACAATTTTTTCTGATTTTGTGAAAGTTGGGATTTCTGCGTTAGTGGAATCACCTAATAACACTAAAACTCCTTCTTCACCGATGCGAGCCATGCGATGCAAATCGGCTGGTTTGCCAACAGGAGTAAAGTCAAATTTATAATCCCCTGTAAAGACAATGTTGCCAGGAGGTGTCTTAACTACTACGCCATATGCTTCGGGAATACTATGGGTTGTCAGGTAAAAACTAACGGTCGTTTTTCTAAAGCGTAAAACGGTATTTTCGTCAATTTCAGTGATATTCGCATCTTTCAACAAACCGCGTTCTTGTAATTTGTTACGGATTAACGCACTGGCTAATTTACCTGCATAAATAGGAACATTTATTTGTTGTAATAAATAAGGAACGCCTCCGATATGGTCTTCGTGACCATGGGAAATAATTAATGCCGATACTTTATGTTTATTTTGTAAAATATATTGAAAATCAGGAATGACATAATCAATTCCCAATAATTCATCTTCCGGAAACATCACACCGCAGTCTAGTAGGATAATCTCATCTTGAAATTGGACACCATACATATTTTTTCCAACTTCGCCTAATCCACCTAGAGCAAAAATGCCTGTTTCGTTATTTTTTAGTGTCGTAGACATTCTAAAACTCCATTATTTTGAAATCAGGATTATGTTCGCGCTCATATTCTAAATGAGCTTCTGATAACTCCTGTAAATATTCAATATTGTATGGTGTATTCTCATCAAATTTAGCGCGAGCTTCCACAATATTATCTGCTTCGATATAAAGTGATTTAGTGTTTTCTCTTAATGGAACTTGGTTTTTAGTTTCTTGGTATGTTGCTTTAAAAATCATATGAATCTCCTTTTAATTTTTATTACTGAGTTTAAAAGTTTTCAAAACGTGCATTGCAATGAAATTTTATTGCGAATTGATCGTATAAGAACACGTAATTAATGGATAAAAACTGTTTAAACGGGCTATGCTATCAATATTTTATCATACTAAGTGAATTAAGTATAGAAACTTTAATTTAATAAAAGGCTTACTTAAAAAGTGTTTGATAATATTTTGCGTATTTAATGATGACCGGTCAAAGAGGTGGTAAGAAATGATTGAACAACAAGCGAAAATAATGATTGAAGAAGCATTAACTGAAAATACATCCGACATTCATATATTGCCAAGACATCAAGTGTATGCCATTTATTTTAGAGTAAATGGTGAAATGGTATTTCAAAGAGATGAAAGTGAAGCTTGGGGTCGTAAATTAATTAGTTATTTTAAATTTTTAGCTAATTTGGATGTAGGTGAAAAGCGTAAGCCACAGTCTGGTTCGATTCATTATCAAGTAGCAGGTGG
Organism: Globicatella sanguinis NBRC 15551; assembly: GCF_001552295.1. Lineage (GTDB taxonomy): Bacteria > Bacillota > Bacilli > Lactobacillales > Aerococcaceae > Globicatella > Globicatella sanguinis. The sequence goes on from NZ_BCQX01000060.1 coordinate 2,736, forward strand.
TGCAGTAGAGTTGCGTTTATCGACCATCACCAATGTGAACTTATGGGAATCACTGGTGATTCGTTTAATTCGACAAGTAACGCATCATCAACAAGCACTGATGACTTATTTTCCGAATGAACTAGCACACCTAAGACAATTAGTGAGAAGAAAAAGTGGATTGTTATTATTTTCTGGGCCTGTCGGTTCAGGAAAAACAACGACTATTTATCAATTACTACGTGAGAGAATGAAAGAAGAACCACTGCAAGTGATTACCATGGAGGACCCTGTCGAGATTATCGAAGAGACCTTTTTACAAACAGAAGTCAATTTAAGAGCGGATATAGATTATGATGTCTTAATTAAAGCTTCTTTACGTCATCATCCTGATGTTTTGTTAATTGGTGAAATTCGTGATGAGATAACCGCCAGAATGGTAATTAGAGGAGCATTAACGGGCCACTTGATGATTGCGACGATTCACGCAAAAAATACTTTAGGTGTAATTGGTCGATTACAAGAATTATCAGTCAGTAATGAACAAATTCGTCAAACTTTAATCGGGGTTATTTCCCAACGATTGGTACCTTGCACATCTGTCCTTAAGCCCAAATTAGGAGGGCGAGCCGCTATTTTTGAAGTTTTAGCTGGTTCAACTTTGCAAGAGGTTTTATCACAAGGGGAGGCGAGTTTTCCAGAGATTAATGATTATTTAAGAAAGGCATGGTCATATGGATACATCACCAGTAAAAGCTACCATCAGTTTGAAGTGGTTTAAACGTCCTTTACCTAAAAAAGTGAAATCCAAGGACCAGGCACTCTTTTTGCAAAATTTATTTGAATTATTAACAGAAGGATTTTCGTTAAATCAAGCGCTAGTCTTTATGGAATTAATGATGCCTCAATATCGAGAGCTGATTAAAATTATAGTGCAATCACTAGAACAAGGTGCAGGACTAGAAAGAGGCCTTAGACAAATTGGATTTTCTTTGGATATTGTTGCGCAAATTTTTTATGGACAAAAACAGGGGCGGTTTTATCCGGCTTTACAAAAATGTTCGGAGTCTTTAAAGCTTCAAGCTGATTATCGTCAAAAAATAGTGAAGACCTTGACTTATCCGATCGTTATGTTTGTCTTTTTAATTGCGTTATTGTTAGGCATGAGAATATTTCTACTTCCCCATATTCTTAGTTTTATTTCAGTTGAAGTTTATCAAACCACGCCACTTATTCGTTTATTAGTTTTATTCTTTTCTTATTTACCTCAAATATTAATCAGTCTATTTGCTATTAGTATTTTGGGATATTTTTTTATTGATGTTTATTTACTCCGAAAAAGTGCGATGCATCGTTATAAGCTATTACTAAAAATTCCTCTGTTAAATAAATGGATTCGATATTATTGTACATATAAAGTAGCCCAAAATTTAGGTTATTTTTTAGAAGGCGGGTTTTCTTTACAGCAGACTTTTGATTTTATTGTACAATATCCGATTGATCCTTTTTTAACAGAAGTGGCGGCCTATTTAACAGAAAGTTTAAAAAAGGGAGAAGCGCTAAGTGAAAGCCTAGACGCTTTAAGACTATTTCAACCGGAATTAGGGATGATTGTGTATCAAGGTGAATTGACCAGTCAACTGTCTACGAAGTGTCTATTATTTTCAAATAAATTAGTGACCGAATTAATGGAAGATGTCGCTAAAAAAATTAATTATTTACAACCTATTTTATTTATTTTGATTGCGTTATTAGTAATGGGAATGTATTTGATGATGATGTTACCAATCTTAACGATGGAAGGTTTATAAAAGAAAGAGGTGGAAAAATGAAAAGAAAAATTACAAAACATTTAAGCAATCGCAGGGGATTTACGTTATTGGAAATGTTAATTGTCTTAATTATCGTTGGATTATTGATGGCGATTATTATTCCAAATGTTTCAGGGCAAAAAGAGAGGATTGAGACTCAAGCAACTGAGAATATTGCTGAAATTGTAGAGACACAAGTGAATACTTATCAGTTAGTTGAAAAGAGTGAGGATGCAACTTTGACACTCTTGGTTAGTGAAGGTTATCTGACGCAAAAACAAGCCGATGAAGCAGAACGTTTATTGGGTCTAAGTCCAGACGCAACTATCAGTGTGCCAATTATTAGTAATAGTGGACAATAATAGAGGATTTACTTTAGTTGAAATGTTGGTTCATTTAATAATAATTAGTTTTCTAATTTTAATTATTATAAAAATCCCTTATCATCAAATAGCGAATCAAATTGAAAATCGTTTGTTTGTAGATCAATTAGTAGCACAACTGAATTATACTCAACAAAAAGCCTTATTTCATAATAAACGTTATACGGTAACCTTTGATCAATCTCGACAAGAGGTACGCTTTAATGATCGCAACCTGCAACTACCTGAAACTTTGTATTTTAATCAAACTTTTATTTTTGATTATTTAGCAAATGGTCGGGTAAATCAATTTCGAACGGTTACATTGTATAATGACGAAGGTCCCCATGTTAAAATTGTCTTTCAATTAGGAAGTGGTAAATTTGTGGTACAACCAGAATAATCAAGGGTTCGCCTTAGTTGAAAGTATGGTTGCTTTTATTATCTTTAGTTTAATGTTGATGCTGTATTTACCGGCTTATCATAGAGAATTACAACGACTAGAAGAGTTAAAGTTAGTTGCTAACCAATGGCAACTATTGGACGATTTAATCCAAATGTCGCAACAACAACCATCGTTGGATTTAGATACGCGCATAGAGGCTTACACTCTTTTATATGAAGAAGGAGTCACATGGCAAGCTAATAATGGGTTTTATCAAATTGTATTTGACGGAGGCAATCAATATGAAGTCCAATTGCTCAATTTGCAATAATCGAGGAATGGTTTTGATTGAAGCATTAATTAGTTTGATGGTGATTAGTCTAATGATGCACGGTATCTATCAAATTATGAACAGTTATCAAAGGGTTCGTTTCGCTCAATCACAAGAATTATCGGCCGATGGCCACCAGTTTTTATCATTATTGGAAGCAGAGTTGCGACAATACCAAGTGGAAGAGGTGAAGCATAATACGATTAAGATGAAAAATGAGGCTGGTTATTATCAGGTTGTGTTAGAAAACAATAAAATTTATAAAAAGCCAGGACATCATCCCTACGCTTATCAAGTACAATCATGGGAACTAAATCAAAAAGGAAGTTGGATTGAAGTGATGGTCACCTATCAAAATCAACAAAAATTTTTCGGAATAGTAAAATATGAAGAATAATAAAGCATTGGCGTTGCCCATTGTGATAGTCTTTATGTTTTTATCTCACCTAACCTATATAAGTTTATTGAACTATAACCAAATTCAATCATTGCGTTACCGAGATATTGCGCGTTACTATCAAGGACAAAGTATGTTGACGATTAGTAATACTTTACTGGAAGAAAAGGATGGCATTCAACAATTAATTCAGCGATTAAAAGAAGTCATCGAACATCAAACCACTTATTTATTACCTAGACACGGGATCGTTATGGATGAAGCCGACTTTCATTCACAATTGACAATGATTCAAGTTGAAGAACAAGATTTACCCAAAATCCATATTATTTCTCATCAAATCTATATTGAAGAACAAGCTATGCAAAAGATAGAAAATGATGGGGGATTAGATGAATTATTAGTAGAAGGGGTGGTGCTATCTAATAAATTACCCCAAGCATTTGATGAAGCACCGATTCAAAACCAAGTGCAAGAACTATTACATTCTTTGAGTGAACTAGGGTGGGAGCAACAATCTAACAAGAGACGTAATTTTCAAGGACAACTGAACATTCAACCAACGCCTTATACCCAGTTTAACTTTAATATCGGACAAGTTAAGGTCAAAAACAATGCGGATGGTCGACAAGTTACGGTTTATGATAAAGCTGGCCATCAGCTTTATCAACAACAACAATTAAATGACAAAGTAGGCTTTTTAATACTATCGGAAGTGATAATATTGGAAGAAGTGATAGCTCCATAATATCATTATTAAATAATGTATAATCATCGAAAAAAGTGATAAGACTGTTAAAAATTTTTAGTAAAATAGGACAATGATAAAGCTTTTTATAGTTCGATACTTTTTGGTGTGGATGAACAGAAATTTCTTTGTTCATTCACACTTTTTTTTATTAATAAGCAAAGTCATGGAATTCTGATATAATCTAATTAGCGACAAAAAGTTAATTCTTTGATACAATATAATTAAATTATTTAGAGGGGTGTTCAGATGTCTAGAGTTGAACAATTAAGACAAGAATTAACGAAATACAATGCCGAAAGTATGCTGGTAACGAATTTAAAAAACGTTCGTTATTTAGCTAATTTCACCGGTTCAGCAGGAGTAGTATTCGTTACTCCTACCAACCAATACTTTATTACGGACTTTCGTTATACTACTCAAGCAAACGAACAAGCAAAAGGTTTCGAAATTATTATCCATAAAAACGGTGCGTTTAATACCGTGGCTGAAATTATCGAACAAGAAAATATTCAAACAGTTGCTATTGAAGCAGATGAAATGAATGTCGCTACTTACTTGAAATTAAAAGATTTATTTGACGCTGAGATGATTGAAACAGAATTATTATTAGAAACAATTCGTTCAGTAAAATCAGAAGATGAGATTAACATTATTAAAGAAGCTTGTGAAATAACGGACCAAGCATTCGAGCATATTTTAACCTTTATCAAACCAGGTGTGACAGAAATTGAAGTAGCTAATGAATTGGAGAGATACTTGAAATCTAAAGGGGCTTCTGCGATGTCATTTGATACGATTGTTGCCAGTGGATTACGTTCAGCCATGCCACATGGAGTCGCGAGTGATAAAGTAATTGAAGAGGGTGATGTGGTAACATTAGACTTTGGTTGTTACTATCACGGCTATAGTTCCGATATGACGAGAACGATTGCAGTTGGACATATCGATCCTAAAATGGAAGAAATTTATCATATTGTCTTAGAAGCTCATGAACGTGTAAATAGAGCAGCTAAAGCGGGGATGACAGGTAAAGAATTAGATGCAGTAGCACGCGATTATATTACTGAAAAAGGATATGGACCTGCATTTGGGCATAGTACAGGACATGGACTAGGTCTTGATGTACATGAACAACCAGGTATTAACTTCCGTAATGAACAACCATTATTAGTGAATCAAGTGATTACTAATGAACCAGGCATTTACGTAGAAGGTTTGGGCGGTGTTCGGATTGAAGATGACTTGGTTATCACTGAAGATGGAGCCTATGGTTTGAATCGTAGTCCTAAGAACTTGATAATTTTATAGCATTTCGATGGTATATCCGTTAAAATGGGGATAGCAGAAAGTAAAAGAGGAGGAAAGCATATGACAACTCATGAAAATGCTTCAATGAATACTCACGGAACCCCTCAATTGGGTGAAATTAACATTACAACATCGGTATTGGAAACTATTGCCGCTCAAGCAACTAAAAAAGTAGCGGGTGTTTATGTTAGTAAACAATCTTTCCAAAATGTTTCAGGGAGTTTCTTTAGTTTAGAACTTGAAAAAACAGGGGCGAAGATTAAGCGTCAAGACAATCATATTGCTGTCGATATTGATATCCGTGTAAAATATGGTTATTCGGTACCTGATGTAGCGATGAATGTTCAAGAAAGTGTTAAAGAACAAATTTTATTTATGACGGATTTAGTAATTGACGAAGTGAATGTCCATGTAATTTCAGTAGAAGCTGGACCAACAGGATCTGAGTTATTTCATTTAGATGAAGAAAATGGTGACACAGTTGACGAATAAGTTAAATAAAAGACGCCAAGTCCGTGAAAAAGCGGTCCAAATTTTATTTCAATTAGTAGATGCGCCTGATTATTTAACTGAAGAAGTTGCAACTGAATTTGCATTGGAAGCTGGTAATGATCCAGAAGCAGGCTTTGACGAAGTCGAAGACCAATACTTATTTGAGTTAATCAAAGGGGTCCAAGAAAATCGTGATGAGATTGATCAAACGATTGAAAAATACTTATCTGATTGGACAATTGATCGTTTAAATCGGATTGACTTAGTAGTCTTAAGAGTCGCACTATATGAATTAATGTATGTGAGTCGTGAAACGGTACCAGCTAAAGTAGCAGTCAATGAGGCAATTGACTTAAGTAAATTATTCAGTGATGAAAAATCGCGTCGCTTTGTCAGTGGTGTGTTATCTGAATATTTGAAACAAATAGAGGCAAAATAGAGTTTGGCTTAGTTGAAGTCGACAATATTTGCGTTGACGCATTCTATTGAAGAAGTAAACAATAATATGCATTGAAGATCAAAGGAAAGATAGCAACTTTAATGGTTGTTCTATCTTTCTTTTTTAGTTTATTAGATACAGTGAAGCACTGGCCGTTAAAATAAGATTGCGAATTACCTTGGTTATCAAAGAGTTAGGGCAACACGTTTGGCATTATATTTTTAACAGTCTATCGTGCTTATTTAATCTGTTCGATCAACTGATAAAAAATGAGTGAAAGAAAATAGTGTGAAGATAATGGTTTCTAATTGAATACCATTTCTTAATTCACTTATAATAGTATTACAAGGAGGATTGAAAAATGAAACAGAATAAAAAATCAGAACATAATCGAAAAAAGTTACATTTACGAATGTCGTTTAGTCCTCTATTAGGGACAGGATTGATCCTTGCGGTACTATTAGTGGCGATGCAAGTAGTGAATTCAAGTGGGAAAAATCCTATAAAGCAATTATTTTCAGAGAATCAAACTTCTATCAGTGAATCAGTGGTTAATAAATCGAGCAATACAGAAGAAACTAATTATGTCTCCTTAAAGTCTGACAACTTGTCATCCTTGAGTGAAAGTGAACCAGAAAAAACAGAAAATTCTCAGTCTCAAGTTGAAAGTCACCAGTCTGAAGCATTAACAGGATCAGAAGAGAAGGTTACGCATTCTATGGAAGAAGCTACTCAATCGGAAGAATCAATTGTAACAACGACATCAGCGCAAACAACTATTAGGGACTCGCATGAAGAAAAATCTAAAATTGTCGAAAACAAAAATAAACAACAATGGTTACCGAATATTAAAGTAGAAGGTATTTTTAATCCATTAATTTATTCATTAGACGGAGAATATAGTCTCTATTACCAAGCGCTTGATCACAAGACTAGTTCACAACCTTTAATCTTAAATAATCAACCAATGCGATCAGCTAGTATCATTAAACTTTTTGTCCTTGCGGCGCTATTTGAGCAAGTAGAAAAAGGGGAAATGGATTTAACAGAACAATATGCCTTAAAAGCAGAAGATAAGGTCTCGGGAACGGGAGATATTCAAAATATGCAAGATGGTACGGAATTAACCTTACTAACCTTAGCTGAGAAAATGATGACGGTTAGTGATAATACCGCAACTAATATTCTGATTAATTTAATCGGTGGTATAGAGAAAGTTCAAAGCATAATTGTGGAACTGGGATATTCTGATGTCCAATTAAAGCGATTGATGGTCGACCTTGAGTCATTAAAAGCCGGGGAAGATAATTATGTGACCGTAGAAGATGTTGGTCGAATATTAGCAGATATTTATCAAGAAAAATTAGTATCAAAGTCAGCTTCAAAAGAAATGTTAGCTATTTTAAAGCAGCAAACAGATCGACAAATGCTTGCACAAAATCTGCCGAGTGACGTTACTTATTATGGAAAAACAGGAAATTTTGAAGACTATGGTGTGCAAAATGATGCGGCCATTATTGAGACGCCAAATGGTGCCTTCATCTTAGTTTTCTTATCACAAGACGGCCAAAAAGAACAACAATTGAAAGTGATGAATAAACTAGGAAAAGTCGTAAGCGAACAATTCATTGAAATTGAATAGCACCGAGTAGAATATATCGCGAATGGGATTTGTATAGCATCATCACGATAGACACCGATGAAGGTGCAGTACATTTGATTCAATAAATGCTGTTATAAATATGTAAGCTTTTAGTCTCAACTAAAGTCTATTATCTGTAACAGGGTGTATTTAAGCATATTTCCGTTTGTTTGAATAGAATAAAATTGATGGTATAATATTATTAGTAAATTTTATTAATAAAGGAGGAATGTGAATGCTTCAGAAGTTAAAAGAGGTTATGATGGCAGTAATCCCCATCGCAATTTTAGTTGTTATTATTCATTTGTTTTTAACCCCATTAACGCAAAAACAATTTACACTATTTGCTATTGGTGTCGTATTAGTGCTGTTCGGATTAGCCATATTTTTACTTGGTGTTGATATTAGTATTTCCAGAATGGGACATATTTTAGGACATGGTTTAACTAAAACAGGAAATATCAAATTATTAGTTGCAGGTGGAATTTTGATTGGATTTATTGTCTCGATTGCTGAACCTTCTCTGACAATATTAGGGGATCAAATAGCGACAATGTCCAATCAAAGTTTAAGTCAGATGTTAGTCGTCGTTGTCGTATCTTTAGGTGTGGCGTTTTTTCTGGCTTTAGGGATGCTTAGAATTGTTTTTGCTTGGAATATTTCAAAAATAGTGACGATTTTTTATGTACTTATTTTTGTTCTTGCTATTTTTGTGGATGAAGCAATGGTGACTTTTGCCTTTGACTCATCAGGAGCGACGACAGGTGCGCTAACGGTTCCTTTCGTACTGGCATTAAGTGCTGGTATTTCTTCATTATCAAATGAAGAAATTGAACAAGATGATATGAGTTTTGGTTTAGTTGGGATTGCTTCCATTGGACCGATTTTAGCAATGTTGATTTTAGGTTTGTTTTCGAGACAATCTTTAGCAGGCCAGTTTATTGAACAAGAACCATTAGACCAATCGATTGCCCTAATTGTATGGGAATCCTTAAAATCTAGTATTGGTCAAATTGTAGTCGGAGTTATTCCTTTATTAGTTATTTTTCTTATTTACCACTATTTTATTGAAAAGCAAACACCTCAAACATTTAAAGATATTATGGTTGGATTAGGTTATTTAATGTTTGGTCTCGTACTATTTTTAACGGGTGTTTCGGCAGGATTTATGCCTATAAGTCAATATTTAGGCGGAGCTTTGTATGAATCGCAAGCACAGTGGGTTCTAGTGTTAATTGGCTTTATATTGGGTGTGATGGCGATATTAGCAGAACCAGCCATTTATGTTTTAATTAACCAAATCGAAGATGAAACCGGGGGCTCTATTTCAAAGAATTTAGTACTAGTGCTTATTTCGTCAGGAGTAGGCGTTGCGATTGCTTTAACTGTTTTAAGAATTTTAAATCCTTCTATGAGATTATGGCATATCTTATTACCAGGGTTTATACTTATTATATTGGTGTCACAAAAAGTGCCAAAATTATTTGTGGGGATGGGGTTTGATTCCGGTGGAGTAGCCAGTGGTCCAATGACCGGTACCTTTATCTTTGCATATGTTCAAGGAATCGCCATTGCTAGTCCGGTCTCTGATCCCATTATTGATGGTTTCGGTATGATTGCGGTAGTGGCCATGGTGCCTATTTTATTTATAGAAATATTAGGTTGGGTTTATCTTAAGATTGAACAAAACCAACAGGAATAATTTGAGGAGTAATGTATATATGACTAAAACGATTAAAGAAGATCCTATTTTATTAGCAATAGCGGTTCTGAATCACAATGAAGGTGTCCGCTTTGTCAATGAAGCGATAAAACTAGGATTAAATGGAGGTGTTATTAGTCCTGCAACGGGACTAATTGGCTCACCATTATTAAATTTATTATCTATTCGTCATGACCGTCGTGATTTTGTAATGATTTTTGAAAGAGAAAGTGTGTTAATTCCAGCCTTAAAGTCCTTGGTAAACACTTTTAAAATGGATTTACCAAATCATGGAATTGTTTTTGTTTTAAAAACTGGTTTCCAATTAAGTCGTGATTTCTTGTTGGAAAATAATGATTGGAATGAAACAGAAGCGGATTATCAATTAATGGTATTAAGTTTTAAACACGGTCGTGCCACAGAGATAGTGCAAAAAATTAATCAAGTTTCAACTGCAGGAGCAACAATTTTTACTGGAAAAGGTGAGAGTGTCCTTGAACGTCAACAAATGATGGGATTAGTATTTGCGCCACAAAAAGATGTTATTTTAAGTGTGGTTGAAAGTGATCAGGTGCCAGATGTTTTCATGGTGATGGAAAATTCCTATCATTGTACTCAAACAAAAGGAATGTCCGTGTTGAGTATTGATATCCATAACTTTTCACGAAATCGATCATTAACACCGATGAAGACGGATTCTGAGAAAGAAATTCTAATATCGATTGTCAGTGAAGAATTAGAAGAAGAGTATATTAAGATTATGAAAAAACATCGTATGAATGGTGGAACTAGCTTGAAAGGCCATGGATCGGTTTCACCAGAAATGATGGAGAAGATTTTTAATATTACAGTGAATCCACAAAAGAAAATTCTCTTTACTATCGATACCACGAAAAAGATTGAAGCAGCTTATCATGATATTTTATCGTCACCGAAAATGAATGAAGCGCATAAAGGTGTTTATTTAACTATTCCGGTACATGGGGTTTATGGTTTGTATCAGGAGGATTAAGCGATTAACACGGAAGTTTTCTCTGTTGAGTCCCCTCAACTTGAAGAAATAATAGTGAGAATCACTCCTAAATAATACATAAAATGACAAAGCTACAGCTGAAAATTTGGCTGTAGTTTTTGTGTTTCAAGCAGTAAGAGGCTGGGCATAAACTTGA
>NZ_BCQX01000061.1 GCF_001552295.1 Globicatella sanguinis NBRC 15551
ATTTATTTTGATGATCGCGACGTTACTAAATTGGATCCGGTAAAACGTCAAGTCGGGTTAGTTTTTCAAAATTATGCCTTATACCCTCATTTGACAGTGTTAGAAAACATTATGTTTCCATTAAAGATGAGCAAGATGCCGAAAGCCAAGAGAATCGAAATTGGAAAAAATATGGCAGCTTTAACACAAATTGACGATCAACTGGATAAATACCCACGTCAATTATCGGGTGGGCAACAACAAAGAGTAGCCATTAGTCGGGCTTTGGCGAAATCTCCGTCAGTCTTATTGATGGATGAGCCATTATCCAATTTAGATGCGCGTTTGCGAATTGAGATGCGTGAGGAAATTCGTCGTATTCAACAAGAAACGGGTGTGACGACCGTGTTTGTAACCCACGATCAAGAAGAAGCATTAAGTATTTCGGATAATGTGATGGTCTTAAACCAAGGTGAAATTCAACAAAAAACGGATCCGGTTACTTTATATAAAGAACCTAATAATCTTTTTGTGGCGAAATTCATCGGTTCACCCGTTATTAATACCTTTACTAAAAATTCACCTTCTTTAAATCATGAGGCATGGGTATTTGATCATGAATGGGAAACGATAGGGATTCGTTCTGAGCATTTTACATTAGGAAGCGCAGAAGATTATTTACTACAAGCAACGGTTGAGAGAATTGAACATGTCGGTAAAGACATTACGACGCATATGATATTCGAGGGAGAATCCTTTACGGTTACCGATTTAGAATTAGATGTACCAGAAGGTAGCTTGGTATACTTAAAAGTAGCACCGGAAAAAATAATGTTCTTTGACAAGACAACTGCCAGAGTTGAGGTAGTGAATCATGAATAAAAAACCGACGCTAAAAAGCACCTTACAAGCATTACTTTATTTGGCACCGATGTTAACATTTATTGGTATTTTTACCATTTATCCTATTTTTAAATCAGTGGCGATGAGTTTTTATACTAATTTTAATTTGTTTACGGGTGAAGTTAAATCGCGAGGATTGGAAAACTATCAAATCGTCCTCAGTGATCCTAAATTTCATCAAGCTCTAAAAAACACGTTTATTTATGTTATTGGGGTCGTGCCAACGAGTATTTTTATCTCATTGATGATTGCGTTAATGTTAAATAGTATTCCGTTTTTAAAAGGTTTCTTTAGAACCGTTTATTTCTTGCCTTATGTGACCAGTACAGTGGCCGTTTCGGTGGTGTGGAGTTGGTTGTATCATTCACGCTATGGTTTCTTTAATTATATTCTTAGCTTATTTGGAGCAGATGCCGTTAACTGGTTAAATTCACCTGATAATGCGTTGCCGGCCGTGATGATTATGGCGGTATGGAAGAGTTTAGGTTTTAATATTTTACTATTATTAGTAGGTTTAGGTAATATCAATGAGAATTACTATAAAGCCGCTAAAATTGATGGGGCAAATGCTTTTAATCGCTTTACTAATATTACGATTCCCTTATTAAGACCGACTTTATTTTTATTGTCGACCTTAGGGGTAATCAGTGGTTTTAAGGTATTCGACGAAGTCTTTGCTTTATTTAGTGGTAGACCTGGGCCCGCAGGTTCGGCAACCACTTTAGTTTATTATTTATTTGAAAAATTCTATGTAAAATTCAAATATGGTCAAGCAGCAGCAACCGGTATTATTTTGTTCTTGATTGTTTTAGTCATTACTATGGTTCAAAATGCCGGCAACCGTTACTTTGAAAAGAGAGGTGGCTAATGATGAAGGGGTTTTTTAAAAACATTTTATTATATATGCTATTGTTTTTAGGTGGCCTGTTTATGGTGTTGCCTTTCTATTGGATGTTAGTAACAAGTTTAAAATCAGCAGGTGAAGCTATTGCGATTCCTCCTACTTGGTTACCTCGGAATTGGTTGTTTTCAAATTATGAAAAAGCGCTGAAGGTAGCCCCATTCGCTCGCTATTTTTTAAATAGTTTATTGGTCACCTTGACGACCACAACGGGCGAGTTAATTACGAGCATTTTGGCAGCTTTTGCCTTTGCTAAACTAAAGTTTTGGGGTAAAGATGTATTGTTCATTATTTTATTAGCCACCATGATGGTGCCGGGTGAATTGATGACCATACCTAACTTTGTGACTTTAGCAAGTTGGGATATGATTAACACCTATTGGGCTTTGATTATACCATGGCTTGCAAGTGTTTTTTCAGTCTTTACTTTAAAACAATCATTCCAATCGATACCAGATCAGCTTTATTATGCCGCTAAAACCGATGGTGCGAGTGACTGGCGTTTCCTATGGGAAATGATGGTGCCTTTATCTAAATCAACGATTATTGCGGTCATGATATTGAAAGTAATTGGTAGTTGGAATTCGTTTATGTGGCCATTAATTGTCACAAACGATAAGGCATTACGTACATTGCCTGTGGGACTACAAGCTTTTACGACCGAAGCCGGAACTCAATTTGAGTTATTAATGGCAGCGTCAACCTTAGTAGTAGTTCCAATGGTTGTCATTTATCTGTTCTTGCAAAAATATATTATGCAAGGTATTGCAAGTTCTGGTCTTAAAGGCTAGATGACTTAGGATTTATTTTCTGGGAGGAAAACATTAATGAAAAAATTACGCACATTAGCGGCAACTTTATTAGCAGCAACAGCTTTAGGCTCTTTTGTTCCATCAGCAAATGCGCAAGAGAAAGTACAAGTAACTTTTTGGCATGCGATGAATGGTCCACATCAAGAAATGTTAACTAAATTAGTTGAAGAATTTAATGCTTCACAAGAAGGGATTGAAGTCGTTGAACAAAACCAAGGTGACTATTCTACTTTACAACAAAGTATTATGGCTTCTGGTGTATCAGGCGATTTACCGACAATTGCTCAATTAACAGCTTCAAACACGCCGGATTTCATGGATCAAGGTTTATTATTACCTTTAAATGACTTATTAACACCTGAAAACGGCTATACGGATGAGTTAAAAGAAGGGGTTTATGAAACTTTCTTAAAAGGTGCTACTTTTGATGATCAAATTTATGCTTTACCATTCTCGAAATCAGTACGCTTAATGTTTGTCAATAAAACAATGTTGGATGAAGTGAATGCTGAAGTTCCAAAAACTTGGGATGAAGTATTGGCATTAGGTGAAAAATTAGATGAAGCTGGAATTGAAAAGCCAGCAATGGGATTTGAAAACGAGTTAACCATGGAATATGAAACAATGGCTCGCCAAAATGGTGCAACTTGGATTGCAGATGATTTATCGCAAGTTGATATGTCTTCTGAAAAAGCGATTGAGCCACTTCAATTCATTAAAGATTTATTAGCGAATGAACATGCACGTACAGCAGGTGAAGATGGCTATATGTCTGGTCCATTTGCTGCTGGTGAAAGTGCGTTATATATTGGTTCTTCTGCTGGTTTACAATATGTATTACCGGGTGTAGAAGAAAGTGGTATTGAATTAGAAACTGCACATATTCCTGTCTTTGGTGATGGTGAAGAGTTAACCTTATTTGCAGGTAATGATTTAGGTGTTTTCAATTCTGCATCTGAAGAACAACAAAAAGCGGCAGTGCAATTCATGTCATTCTTATTAGAAAATACTGACCGTTGGGCGATTGCGACAGGTTATTTACCTGTTACAAAACAAGGCGCAGAATCTGAAGAATGGACTCAATACTTAGAAGAAAATCCACTTGTTAAAGCTGCCTCTGAAGAATTAGAATTTGGTAAGGCACAAGCTGCCTATGTTGGAGCTAGTGAAGTTTACTCTGAGTTAAAAACAGCATTAGAAAATATTATTATTAATGATGCTGATGCAGCAACTGAAATGGCAAATATCGAAACATTAGTAAAAGGATTTTTAGGTCTATAATTAACAAGACGATTGATAAATGACAACAGTACGGAAAATGAAGGCTTTAACAGAGGCCTTCATTTTTTATAGGCTCTTTGTCAAATGGTGTGAATGGACAGAGGCATTTTTGTTGACCTACAACAAAAAGTATAGAGCCGTTTTATAAAGGATAAACAAAAATGAATTTTTCCTAGAATGCTTTTCGTTGAAACTTGTAACAGTGTTCGATAAAATGACGAAGGAAATATTCAAGTCAATAAGATTGACCTTATTTGACTAATGGAGTATAATGAATCCAGATAAAGTGAGAAAAGGAGCGATAAATTTGAATTTAATACCTACAGTAATTGAACAATCTTCACGTGGAGAACGTGCCTATGATATTTATTCTCGTTTATTAAAAGATAGAATTATTATGCTAAGTGGACCTATTGATGATAATGTGGCTAACAGTGTCATTGCCCAATTATTATTTTTAGAAGCCCAAGACTCAGAAAAGGATATTTATTTATATATTAATTCACCTGGGGGGAGCGTTTCTGCTGGATTAGCTATTTTTGATACGATGAACTTTATTAAGTCTGATGTACAAACGATTGTTATCGGAATGGCTGCGTCAATGGGGGCTTTCTTATTAGCAGCAGGACAAAAAGGCAAACGCTACGCTTTACCTAATTCTGAAGTGATGATTCACCAACCATTAGGTGGAGCGCAAGGTCAAGCAACTGAAATCGAAATAGCTGCCCGTCATATTTTACATACGCGTGAGCGCCTTAATACGATTTTAGCTGATCGTACAGGGCAACCAATCGATATTATTGCCCGCGATACGGACCGTGATAATTATATGACTGCGGAACAGGCAAAAGAATATGGTTTAATTGATCATATTATGGAGAATAACAAATCGTTAAAATAATTGAACGAAAAGAATTTAATATTTTAAATTTTAAGAAAATCTTAATTCTGGGCGAAAGTCCAGAATTTTTTTTATGAAAATATATGTAATATTAAACTCTTTCAAAGAAAGCACTTAACCATTTGTTAATATTGAAATATTTAATCTTATTGGCCAATAATCGCCCATGCAATAGGGGGCAATATCGGCTGTTATTATTTGATTTTGATTGCAAACAATATTGAATAATGGTATAGTATTAATATGGAAAACGATGGACTGATTATTTACTAAAGTTTTTTATAAACTTGAGTGGTTGGTCATTAGTTGCCCAAGAGGAGGAACACCATGCAGGATGTTTTTTCTATGATGCAAGCAATAGCACCTGATTTAAGTGCGATGTTGCAAACGCGTTATGAAATCCTCTATCACTTAAGACAGGCTGGTGAGCCTTTAGGTCGAAAAAATTTAGCTGAACGGATCAATAGTTCTGAGCGTTCAGTACGAACGATTATTGACCTAATGCGCGAACAAGACTTAGTCGAAGTGACCAGAGTGGGGATTCGTTTAACGGAACACGGACATATTGTTTCAGATATGATTACGGAAACAATAAAAAATTCAAGTCGCTTACACGATATCGAAGAAGCACTAAAAGGGCGCTTGGGCATTTCAAATTGTTGGGTGGTACCAGGTGACTTAGAGCATGATTCGGTGGCCTATCGAGAGTTGAGTTACGCCACTCAGCAAGTGTTAGAACGGTACTTAAAATTTGGCCGCAGCATTATTGCTGTGACCGGTGGCGAGACCTTAGCACATGTTGGCGAGGGTTTAACCGATGAATTGTCCGAAAATCGTGAATTAGTTTTTGTTCCAGCCCGAGGGGGTGTTGGAGGTGGATTTAATATCCAATCCAATATTGTCGGTGGTGTGATGGCTCAAAAAACGAATTCAAAATATGTTCCCTTATTTCTACCTGATGCGATGGAAGAAGATGCATCAAAAGTATTGATGACAGATCCTTCGATTAGTCAGGCAGTAGCACTGAGTAAGAAAGCAGATTGTTTATTAGTCAGTGTTGGATCCGCCAAAGTGATGGCAGAGCGCCGAGAGCTTACTGCACAACAACAACAATTATTAAAAGAAAGAAAGGCTATTGGCGAAGCGTTTGGTGTGTTCTTTGATGAACAAGGCCAAGAAGTATTACGATTACCACGTATTGGTATTCAAATTGAAGACGTTAGTCAAATTCCTTTAGTTCTCACAATAGTTGGTGGTGCTACAAAAGCACATGCCGTAGAAGGCTATTGTAAATTAGTCCAACATCATGGATGGTTAATCTGTGATGAGGGCGTCGCAAATATGATTTTAAATGAGGAAACTCATTAAAATAAAAAATCCTTAAGGAGGAAGTCAATTATGACAGTAAAAGTAGGTATTAATGGTTTTGGACGTATCGGTCGTTTAGCATTCCGTCGCATCCAAGATGTAGAAGGAATTGAAGTAGTAGCAATCAACGACTTAACAGATGCTAATACATTAGCACACTTATTAAAATATGATACAACTCAAGGCCGTTTCAATGGTGAAGTTGAAGTTTTAGAAGGTGCTTTCCGTGTTAACGGTAATGAAGTTAAAGTTTTAGCTAACCGTAACCCTGAAGAATTACCATGGGGTGAATTAGGCGTAGACATCGTTTTAGAATGTACTGGTTTCTTCACTTCTAAAGAAAAAGCTGAATTACACTTAAAAGGTGGCGCTAAACGTGTTGTAATTTCTGCTCCTGGTGGAAATGATGTTCCAACAATCGTTTATAACACTAACCACGAAATCTTAACAGGTGATGAAACAGTTATTTCTGGTGCTTCATGTACTACTAACTGTTTAGCTCCTATGGCTAAAGCTTTACAAGACAAATTTGGTGTTGTTGAAGGTTTAATGACAACTATCCACGCTTACACAGGTGACCAAAATACATTAGATGCACCTCACGCTAAAGGTGACTTACGTCGTGCTCGTGCTGCTGCAGCAAACATCGTTCCTAATACAACAGGTGCTGCTAAAGCTATCGGTTTAGTTATCCCAGAATTAAACGGTAAATTAGACGGTGCTGCACAACGTGTTCCAGTTCCTACAGGATCATTAACTGAATTAGTAACTGTATTAGAAAAACCAGTTACAGTTGAAGAAGTTAATGCAGCTATGAAAGCAGCAGCTAACGAATCATATGGCTACACTGAAGATCCAATCGTTTCTTCTGATATCGTAGGTATTACTTATGGTTCATTATTCGATGCAACTCAAACAAAAGTTATGACTGTTGGCGACAAACAATTAGTTAAAACTGTTGCTTGGTATGACAATGAAATGTCATATACTGCACAATTAGTTCGTACTTTAGAATACTTCGCTAAAGCTTAATTTATCAAATAGCGTTTCAAAAGCGTCTATCCAAAAGTGCGGGGAGGCAAAGACGCTTCCCTGCATTTTTTATTTATAAAAAAACTCTTTAGGAGGAGAAAAGTATGGCAAAAAAAACAGTTGAAGATTTACAAGTCCAAGGCAAAACAGTATTAGTGCGTGTGGATTTTAACGTTCCAATGAAAGATGGCGTTATTACCGACGATAACCGTATTGTTGCGGCTTTAGATACCATCAAATATTTAATCAACAATCAAGCTAAAGTTGTTTTATTCTCTCACTTAGGAAAGGTGAAAACAGAAGAAGACAAAGCTGGTAAATCATTAAAACCAGCTGCTGACCGTCTAGCTGAATTATTAGATCAAGAAGTAAAATTCTCTCCAGTAACTCGTGGTGCAGAATTAGAAGAAGCTGTTAAGTCTTTAAATGAAGGTGAAGTATTAGTTGTTGAAAATACTCGTTTCGAAGATATCGATGGCAAAAAAGAATCTGGTAATGATGCTGAATTAGGTAAATATTGGGCTTCATTAGGTGACTTATTCGTCAATGATGCTTTCGGTACAGCTCACCGTGCACATGCTTCTAACGTAGGCATTGCTTCTCATTTAGAATCTGCTGCAGGTTATTTAATGGAGAAAGAAGTAAAATTCTTAGGTGAAGCAGTGGATAACCCTGTTCGACCATTCGTGGCTATTTTGGGTGGAGCAAAAGTATCTGATAAAATTAAAGTGATTGAAAACTTATTAGACAAAGCTGATAAAGTTATTATCGGTGGCGGTATGGCTTATACATTCTTAAAAGCTCAAGGTAAAGAAGTTGGTAATTCATTATTAGAATTAGATCGCGTTGAGTTAGCTAAAGAATTATTAGCTAAAGCGGGTGATAAAATTGCTTTACCGGTAGATGTCGTTGCAGCTGATGACTTCTCAAATGATGCGAATACTCAAGTAGTATCTATCGACGATATTCCTGCTGATTGGGAAGGTTTAGACTGTGGACCTAAATCAGTAGAGTTTTACACTGAGATCTTAAAAGATGCGAAAACAGTGGTATGGAATGGCCCAATGGGTGTATTCGAAATGCCTAATTTTGCTAAAGGGACTATTGGTGTTTGTGAAGCTATTGCTAACTTAGAAGATGCCACAACAATCGTTGGTGGTGGAGACTCTGCGGCAGCAGTTTTACAATTAGGATATGAAGATAAATTCTCACATATCTCTACTGGTGGTGGTGCGTCATTAACTTATTTAGAAGGCGCAGTTTTACCAGGCGTTGAAGCAATTAACGACAAGTAATTAAAAAGCTCAAAGCCAGGGTGGGGGAGTGACTCTACCCTGTCGTTAGTTAAGAATTATAAAAGGAGAAGATAGAATGTCACGTAAACCAATTATCGCTGGTAACTGGAAAATGAATAAAACGGCTCCCGAAGCTCGTGAATTTGTGGATGCTGTCAAAAACAATATCCCATCAAATGATTTAGTTGATACAGTTATCGGTTCACCTGCATTATTCCTTGAAGGAATGAAAAAAGGGGTTAAAGATACAGAAGTTAAAGTAGCAGCTCAAAACTGTTATTTTGAAGATGAAGGTGCATTTACTGGAGAAATTAGTCCTAAAGCCTTAGGTGCCTTAGGAGTAGAATATGTCATTATTGGTCACTCTGAACGTCGAGAATATTTCCACGAAACAGATGAAGACATCAATAAGAAAGCACATGCTATTTTCCGAAATGAGATGACACCAATCATCTGCTGTGGTGAAACTTTAGAAACTTATGAAGCAGGTAAAGCTGAAGAGTTTGTGGGTACTCAAATTAAAGCAGCCTTAAAAGACTTAACCGCAGACCAAGTAGCTTCATTAGTCATTGCTTATGAACCAATCTGGGCAATCGGTACTGGTAAATCAGCAACTCAAGATGATGCTCAAAAAATGTGTAAAGCTGTTCGTGACGTGGTAGCAGCTGACTTTGGTCAAGATGTTGCAGATAAAGTTCGCGTACAATACGGTGGTTCAGTTAAACCTGAAAACATTAAAGACTACATGGCTTGTCCAGACGTTGACGGCGCATTAGTAGGTGGCGCTTCTTTACAACCTGATTCTTTCTTAGCATTATTGGAGGTAGTAAAATAATGAGTAAATCTCCCGTAGCGATTATCATCTTAGACGGATTTGGCTGGAGAGCTGATAGCAATGGTAATGCGGTTGCTTTAGCTAAAAAACCAAATTTTGATCGATATTACAATGAATTTCCACATTCAACAATGAAAGCATCAGGATTAGATGTTGGTCTTCCTGATGGTCAAATGGGTAACTCTGAAGTTGGACACACCAATATTGGTGCTGGACGTATTGTTTATCAAAGTTTAACCCGTATCGATAAAGCCATTGCTGATGGTGAATTCGCAACGAATGATGCTTTGGATCACGCTTTCCAACAAGTATTAGATAATCATTCAGCTTTACATTTATTTGGTTTATTATCTGATGGTGGTGTTCATAGTCATATAAATCATTTATTAGCCTTAGTGGATACTGCTAAAGCTAAAGGAATCGAAAAAGTTTACATCCATGCCTTTATGGATGGACGTGACGTGGATCCAAAAGCTGGACCAGGCTACGTTAAAACTTTAGAAGATTACTTAGCTGCAACTGGCGTAGGTAAGATTGCTACTGTATCTGGTCGTTATTATGCAATGGACCGTGATAAACGATGGGAACGTGTGAAATTAGCTTATGATGCTATTTTCCATAGCGAAGGACCAACATTTGACTCAGCACAAGCTGTTTTAGAACATAACTATGCTGAAGGTATAACAGATGAGTTTATCGTTCCAGCTGTGATTACAGAGAATGGTCAACCAATTGCTAAAGTTGAAGACAATGATTCAATCATCTTCTTTAACTTCCGTCCAGACCGTGCGATCCAATTATCAAATGCAGTTACCGATAAAGAATGGGATAACTTTGATCGTGGCGTACAAGCGAAAAATGTTAAATTAACAACTATGACGCTTTATAATCCTAGTATTGATGCAGAAGTAGCATTCCCACCAATTCCAATGACAAATGTTATCGGTGAAGTATTATCAAATGCTGGATTAAAACAATTACGTATCGCCGAAACGGAAAAATATCCACATGTTACATTCTTTATGAATGGTGGACGTAATGAGGAATTCCCAGGCGAAAACCGTATTTTAATCCCATCACCAAAAGTAGCTACTTATGACTTAAAACCTGAAATGTCAGCCTACGAAGTGGGCGATGCTTTATATAATAGCATTATGAATGATGAAAATGATGCGATTATCTTAAACTTCGCCAACCCAGATATGGTTGGACACTCTGGTATGTTAGAACCAACTATCAAAGCAATCGAAGCAGTTGACGAAAACTTAGGTAAAGTGGTTGATGCTATTTTAGAAAAAGGTGGCTATGCGATAATTTTTGCTGACCACGGAAACTCAGAGACGATGATAACACCTGAAGGAACGCCACACACTGCTCATACGACTGTTCCAGTTCCGGTTATCGTAACAAAACATGGAATTGAATTAAGAGAAGATGGTCGATTAGCAGACGTAGCGCCTACAATGTTAGATTTACTAGGTCTTGAAAAACCAGGAGAAATGACTGGTGAATCATTAATTAAAAAATAATGAAAAACCTCGAAATGCTTTGCATTTCACCCAATTTATAATTACAATAGAGATAGGTATTTTATACGATCTCAGTGTAAAAATTTATACCAAATTAAAGGAGAAATAAAAAATGCCATTTATTACAGATGTTTATGCACGCGAAGTTTTAGATTCACGCGGTAACCCAACAATCGAAGTTGAAGTTTATACAGAAAGCGGTGCTTTCGGTCGCGGTATGGTACCTTCAGGTGCTTCTACTGGTGAACACGAAGCGGTTGAATTACGTGACGGAGACAAAGAACGTTACTTAGGTAAAGGTGTTTCTAAAGCAGTTGATAATGTTAACAATATTATCGCTGAAGCTTTATTAGGATACGATGTTTTACAACAACAAGCAATCGATAAATTAATGATCGAATTAGACGGTACTCCTAACAAAGGTAAATTAGGTGCAAACGCAATCTTAGGTGTTTCTATCGCTGTTGCACGTGCAGCTGCAGATTACTTAAATATTCCTTTATACCAATATTTAGGTGGATTCAATACTAAAGTTTTACCTACACCAATGATGAACATTGTTAACGGTGGATCTCACTCTGATGCGCCAATCGCTTTCCAAGAGTTCATGATTTTACCTGTTGGTGCTCCTACATTTAAAGAAGCTTTACGTTGGGGTACTGAAGTATTCCACGCATTAAAAGCAATCTTACATGACCGTGGTTTAGTAACTGCTGTAGGTGACGAAGGTGGATTTGCTCCTTCATTCGAAGGAACTGAAGATGGTGTTGAAACTATCTTAGAAGCTATTAAAAAAGCTGGTTTAGAACCAGGTAAAGATGTATTCTTAGGATTTGACTGTGCTTCTTCAGAATTCTATGAAAATGGCGTTTACGACTACACTAAATTCGAAGGTGAAAATGGTGTAAAACGTACAGCTGAAGAACAAGTTGATTATTTAGAAGAATTAGTAAACAAATACCCAATCATCTCTATCGAAGATGGTATGGATGAAAACGACTGGGAAGGTTGGAAATTATTAACTGAACGTATCGGTGATAAAGTTCAATTAGTAGGTGACGACTTATTCGTAACAAACACTGAAATCTTAGAACGTGGTATCGAAAACGGCGTTGGTAACTCAATCTTAATCAAAGTTAACCAAATTGGTACATTAACTGAAACATTCGATGCAATCGAAATGGCTAAAGAAGCTGGTTACACAGCAGTTGTATCACACCGTTCAGGTGAAACAGAAGATTCAACAATCGCTGACATCGCTGTTGCAACTAACGCTGGCCAAATCAAAACAGGTTCATTAAGCCGTACAGACCGTATCGCTAAATACAACCAATTATTACGTATCGAAGATGAATTAGGCGAGGTTGCTAAATACAACGGCTTAAAATCATTCTACAACTTAGACTTAAAAAAATAATTAGTTAATTGCTAATTAATGTGACGCTCCCTCAATGAGGGGGCGTTTTTTAATGTATCTTTTCATATGGAAGTTATCAGAGTGAATTAATAGCTCTAGTATAGGAGGTATAGATGTTTTCTAATAATTAAAGTGGTAGCAAAAAAGCAAAGAAACATACATTTTGAACTGTTTCTTTGCTTTTGTAGGTTTGTAAATTTGGTATTCAAATTTTAGTGTACCAGCACATCTTAATTAATAGACATACTATAATTTATTCTTTCAACTATTGATTTTAGGAAAAAATTCCGCTTGTTGCTAGAATTAGAAAAATGAAGTAATAAAGGTAGAGTCCTAAAATGAGTTTGTTCATTGAAAGTTGCTTTTTGTAAAAAATTAAGATTAAAATGAATGAGATGATGGAACTGATTTTATTATTTATAATTATGTTTGAGGTGGGTAAATTTAGGTGTAAACTGACAATAGGTAACAGGAAATATATTATCATCAAAACAAATTTTGTTATGTTCGATTCCAAAAGTTTCATCTTACCACTCCTTTATACTAATAAACCACACGCCAATCCTCTTCTTTAGTGTATTGTGTTCTTTTGACATGTCTAATAAATGCCCCAGAATATCTGTCATATACATCGTATTCTACTGTATATGAAACATCTCTCCAAAAAACATTGTAAGTTCTTACAATAGATCCAATTGGGGTGTTAATTCCAGGCGAAACTTGGTAGGCAAAATACCAATCGGACAAAATTTGATAGTTATATTTTTTGAAATTTCTTGCGTCTTCATAATGTAGCGGTTGTACTAATGCCCCCTTATCAATACTATAATCATCAATGAGAGAAGTAGCATT
>NZ_BCQX01000062.1 GCF_001552295.1 Globicatella sanguinis NBRC 15551
TTTTTTATATTAACACCGCATTGAGCAGCATAAAAAGTATCGTATTAGACCTATTTTATGCTTACTCAACACTGTGTGAGGAGCGGGACTATGAAGAGAGAATCAATCGATTGTATCTTCTCCCTGACTCCCTTTTAGGAGTGAGACAAAGTAAAATAATTATGCTCTATTAGCGCGTTTAGCAAGCTTTTCTTCTTTGCGACGTTCAAGCACTGATGATAATAATCGACTGAATTGCACTACCAATAGAAACATTGTAACATATGTTTGAAGTTTTTCGAATTTTACTTTCATTTATATCACCTTTCTTTTATTTGCGTGTTGAGCCTCTTTCAATAATTTTATGTGGTAATAATACATTGCGCTCTTCAATCTCTTCTTTAGCCATGATTTTGGTTAATAGACGCATTGCGACAGCCCCTAAATCATATAATGGTAATTGAATAGATGTTAATTTAGGTCGGACAATTTGGCAATAAGTTGAGTTATGGCTTGTAATAATTTCAAAATCTTCAGGTACTTTCATCCCGTGATCTTGCAATGCATTTAATAAGGCTACTGCTACTACGTCATCACCTACAACAGCAGCAGTTGCGCCGGTTGCATTGATTTGACCATATAAATCTTCACCTGAATCAATATCAAAATCGCCTTGAATGACTAAGTCCGGATCAAATTTTACTTTATGTTTTTTCAATGCTTCTTTATAGCCGACTAAATAATGGTTTTTGTTGATTTCATATTCAGACGGTCCAGTAATGAGCGCGATTTTTTTATTGCGTTCTAATAACATTTCAGTTGATTCTCTCACTGCATCTAAGTAACGAATATTGATTGTAGAGAATGCATCACCTTCAGCAACAGTTCCGGCTAACACTACTGGCGTTGAAGTACGTTCAATTTCTGCACGTAATTTTGGTGCAATTGAATTCCCTAAGTAAACTATTCCATCTACTTGTTTAGCTAATAAAGTATTAAATACCGATACTTCTTTATCAGGATTTTCATCAGAGTTTGCTAAAATAATATTATATTTATACATGACTGCAATATCATCAATCCCACGTGCTAGCGAAGAGAAGAATACATTGGATACACTTGGAATAATAACTCCAACTGTTGTTGTTCTTTTACTTGCTAACCCTCTAGCCACCGCATTTGGACGATAGTCTAAACGTTCAATGACTTCGTTAACTTTTTTACGAGTTGCTGGTTTTACATTCGGATTCCCATTGACAACTCTAGATACTGTAGCCATTGAAACTCCTGCTTCACGTGCAACATCATAAATTGTAATTGTTTGTTTTTCCATCAGAGTTTCACTCCCGTTATTATTATATTGAAACTAATGTACCATATTTTTTCATCAATTGCAAGCGTTTCATTTACAACTTTTCATTATCTTAATACTCTCTCAATGAAAGCTGCTTTTTTGTTAAATTTTTTCTTGAAAATAAAATAAAGGGACTGAAAATATTTTCAATCCCTTAAACCTCAAATATTATTCTTGAATTTCATCCACTTTTTCAGAAACTTCGTGCTCCATTTCCTCTGCTTTATCAGCAACTTCGTGTTTAAATTCTCCTGCTTTATCAGCAACATCCTCCGATAAATCTTCAGCAAATTCTTGAGCTTTTTCTTCTGCTTGATTAACTTCAATTTCGATATCTTCGGTTAATTCATCTAGTTGCTCTTCTTTTTTAGCAACAAACTTTTTACCATCTTCTTTTAGATCATTAAATTGATTTTTTAAATTTTCTGCTGTTAATTGAACATTTAGCATAATATCTTCAGATTTTTCACTTGCTACTTCTGCTGCAGAATCATACATTTCTACACCACGTTCAACGACTGTATCTTTATAATCACGTGCACGGTCAATTAATTTATCCACATCTTTGCTAACAGATTTACGTAATTCTTCACCCGATTTAGGGGCATACAATAAAGCTGTCAGCCCGGCAACTGCTGCACCTAATAGGGCACCTAAAACAAATCCACCATTATCTTTTTTAGCCATGTTATTTCACTCCTTGGTTAATCGTAATTTCGCCTGCTGTAGAAGAAGGCTTGCGGTTTCTAATTGATTCTAATTCTTCTTCAATTGCTGATTTTGGGGTCGTTACTGGCACTGTTTCATCCACAACTACTTTTTCTTGTTTACTTGGTGAAACAAAGTCTTTTACTTTTGATAAAGACTTAATATTTCTTTGTAATCTTTGTGTCTTTGAGGGTTTCTTTCTACCAATACCACTTAAAAAATTATTAGCTGTGTCTTTGGCAGAGACATTAATTTCTGATACTGTTATGCCTAAATCACCAACTGCTGTAAATAAAGGATCAATCTTGCTAACTTTACCATTTACATCATCCATTAGTGAATTGGTTTTATTTAATAATCCTTCTACTTCGATTGAAAGACCATCAACATCCTTTGTAACGACATCAATCGTCGTATTCACTTTTTGAATGGTATTTTGTAATTCTGCAATTAATTTTGGTATTTTAAGCAGACTGATGATAAGAACAACTACAAGTGCAGTAAATGCCAAGGCCGCAATAATTGCAGCTATTCCTGCTAAATCCATATGACAATCATCTCCAGTTCTTCAAATTTGATATATATTAAATATAGCACGATTCCGCTTCCAACTCAAATGATAACACTTTGCTTTCATATTATTTTCAAAAAGACCAACGCGACAAAATATGCTATGATAATATACGAGGAGTGTGAGTTATGTTAAATCAAACCGACCAATGGTTCCAAACGTTTATTAAAACACAGTGGGAAGAAAGAACCACTGAAATCTTAATCATTATTTTTCAACTAATCTTAACCTATGTGCTCTTTTTACTCATTAGGGCGTTTATTAACCGAATTTTTAATTATAAAATTCAAGAAAGGCTCATTGCTAAAAATAAAAACACTTCCCCGCAAAGGGTGAATACTTTAGCAAAAGTAACAAAAAATGCTTTGAGTTATTTATTATACTTTTTCTTATTTTACACTATATTATCAATTTTAGGGTTTCCGGTTGCCACTTTAGTGGCCAGCGCCGGAATTGCCAGCTTCGCTTTTGGGATGGGTGCCAAAGAATTTGTTACGGATGTGATCAATGGTTTCTTTATTATCTCAGAAGGTCAATTCGATGTCGATGAAGTGATTGAAATTCCCAATAAAGGTATTAAAGGAACGGTGAAATCCGTTGGCATCCGTTCGACCACTCTTTTAACACCTAGTGGTCAAGTTTACTATATTCCTAATCGAGAAATTAATATTGTGTCTAATTTAAGCCGAGAGAACGTTGGCATGTCCATTGAATTACCAATTTCTACGACTACTAATCTTGCATTATGGATGCAAATCGTAGAACGTGAGACGGATCGTATTAAAGGACAATATGCTGAATTTTTACATGACGAACCGAATATTATCGGTCTAACCAAAAATGATAACCAAACCTTTAGTTACCAAATATTTTTCAAAGTAACCAATGGTCAACAATTTAAACTAACCAGTAAATTTTATGAACTGTATTTGACAGCGCTCAATGAAGAAATGAGCAATGGTGTTAGTTTGAACAGTGGTGAAATTAGAGTGTACCAACAAAAGGTCACACCATCATAATCTCAATAGGCTCATAGTACTTTGGTGTGAATAAACCAAGTAATTTATGTTGACCCACATCATTTGACAAATAGCCAAACAGTACTGGTGGTTTCTCCACCAACACTAAAAATTATAGAACCTAAATAAACCTCAAGTTTGATTAGGAGTCACTCCATCAATTGGATGAAGACTGCCTTCGAAACTTGAGGTTTTTATCTTGATAATCGATTGAACTCTGTTTTAGAGTATCGTCGTGTAACCGTTACGTGCTACATTTTAATTTTTATAATAGATTGAGCTAATTATTAAGAGTATTATCGTGCAACCTATACCTGCTACATTTTTATCTTGATAATCGATTGTACTCTTTTTTTGTCAAATCTCAGATCATATTTTTTAAGGTTATTCATTAACAAACTTGAACATCAAAATGGCACCTGCTACACCAACATTTAACGACTCTGCTTGTCCAGGCATCGGAATATAGATTGATTGGTCAGCTAATTCAATTAGACTCTGATTAACGCCTTGTCCTTCATTTCCAACAAGAATAGCTAATGCGTTCGCTTCCTTCAACTCAAATTGACGATAGTCAATTGCGGATTGATGTAAAGCTGTCGCTAATACTGTGGTGCCTTGTTGTTGTGCTTGGGGAATCCATTCGTTTAGGTCTGCTTGAATAATCGGTAAATGCCATAATGACCCTTGAGTCGAACGAATCACTTTATCATTATAGACGTCAACCGTTCCAGTGCCTAATATAATCGCATCGTAATTGGCCGCATCAGCCGTCCGAATTAAGGTGCCAAGATTACCTGGATCTTGAACCGCATCAACCAACAAAATACGCTTAAATTCTTTGGTTATTGCGGTCGGCTTACTTCCCATTTCGATAATCGCAAAGATGCCTTGCGTCGTCTCCGTTTGACTTAATTCCGCCAAACAATTATCAGCTAATAAAACTTCTTCAGCTGAATGCTTCATTTTAAAAGGTTCATTCTTTGCTAAATAGTGCTCTGAGTAAATCAAATACTTTATTTTCGCACCTGATTGCAATGCTTCTTCTATTAAATGAATGCCTTCAATCATATATTGTCCACTTTGTTTTCTACCTTTAGTGGTTGCTAATTTACGCCAATGTTTTAATTGGGCATTTTGCTTTGAAGTAATTTTTAACATAGCTTATCTCGTTAAGCGATAGATGGCTTCAGCATAAATCGCTGTGGCACGTAATAAATCATCAATTGCTAAAAACTCATTTGCTTGATGCATTGTATCAATTGAATCTGGGAATAAGGCTCCATAAGCGACCCCACGTGGCATTAAACGACCATAAGTACCGCCACCAATCGACATTTCATGACCTTCTAAACCAGTTTGATTAGTATAAACATCGAGCAATGTTGCGACTAATGGATCATCCGCTGGCACATAATGAGGTTCTTTGCTTTCTCCGACTGTTAAGTTAAATTGATATTTTGTTAAAGCATTGGTAAATTTCTCAGACATCATCGCTGGTTCTGTCCCTTCAGGGAAACGGAAGTTTAATACAATGCGACCGCCATCTGCTTCATTAAATGACACAATCCCCACATTCATACTAACATCGCCCATTACCTCATGATGGTGACTAACCCCTACTTTTTCTGCTTTGAAATCTTGATGTAATTCTGTTGCTAAAGCAGTGATAAAATCTTGTGCTGCTTTATTATTAAAAGCAAATTCATTTAAGAATACAGCTAAATAAGTCGCCGCATTATGCCCTTTTTCAGGAGTAGAACCATGAGCCGCTTTTCCTACTAATTTAAATTCAGCAACGCCATCATGCCATTCTGCATTTCCAGACAATTGATGCTCATTGACAAATGTCGCAAATTGTTCGGTAACAGTATTATCTAAACCTTCAACCGTCGCGGTCACATCTTGGATGACCATATTTTCACGTAAGCCACCTTCAAAATTCACTAAAGTAACATCGCCTTCAGTGGGTTCAGATTTAAAATCTAAATAAAAACTAACATTACCTTTTTCCCCATTGATAATCGGGAATACCGCATCTGGTGAGAAACCAAAATCAGGCATTTCCGCATGTTGGAAATAATAATCCATACATTGCCAGCCACTTTCTTCGTCTGTTCCGACAATTAAGTGAACTCGCTTATTAAAGTCATAACCTAATTCACGCAATAATTTAATTGCAAAATAGGCTGCAACTGTTGGCCCTTTGTCATCACTTGAGCCACGAGCATAAATACGATTGTCTTTAATGACCGGTTCAAAGGGATCTGTTTCCCAACCCGTACCGACAGGAACCACATCCACATGACCTAAAATTCCCATTAGTTCATCGCCTGAACCTACTTCGATACGACCAGCCCATGGTCCAAATTGTTTAGTTTCAAAACCATCTTCTTGAGCCATTTTCATAAATTCTTCTAAGGCTGCTTTAGGGCCAGGACCTACTGGTGCTTCGTCCGTTGCTTTATCATCTTCTCTAACCGAAGGGATCCGTAATAATCTAAATAAATCTTCAAATAATGTTTCTTTTCGGTTTTCAACTTCTTGTAACCAATTTATCATTTTTTTCTTCAACTCCTATTCAATACCAAAATCTTCTAAAAGTGTCCATTCGTCTTCATTCAAGGGCCTATACTCTCCAATCGGTAAATCATCTGGTAAGCTTAGCGGTCCCATTGAAAGACGTTGTAATTGAATCACTTCACAATTAATTTTTTCACACATTCGTTTTACTTGGTGGAATTTTCCTTCATGAATCACGACTTCAATTCGGGATTGATTTTTTGCTTCATCAACATTTAGAATCGTTAATTGACTTGGTTGTGTTACGAAATCGCCTAAATCTAAACCTTTAGCGAATTTATCAATGTCTTTTTCTTCTACAATCCCACTTACCACTGCAAAATAACGTTTGGGGACTTCACGCTTAGGTGACAGTAATTGATGAGCTAATTGTCCATTGTTCGTTAATAATAATAAACCTGTTGTATCAATATCCAAACGCCCCACAGGAAATAAATCCAAGTGGGCGTAATCTGGACCTAACCAATCGATAACTGTTTCATGATAATGATCTTCGGTGGCACTAATAATTCCTTCTGGTTTGTTCATAATGTAATAGTGGTATTTCTGATACTGGACTACTTGCCCATCAACTGTCACCACATCATTTTCGATATCAACCTGAAAGCCTACTTTCTTAACAGTTTGACCATTGATATCAACCCAACCATTGGTAATTATTTGTTTTACTTCTTTGCGTGTACCATAACCAGTATGGGCTAATAATTTATCTAGTCTCATTAGAACATTCTCAACTTATCTTGTAATGCTCTATGACGTTCACCAATTAATAAAGATAGTTTACCAAATAGTGCGAGTACCCCGAAGTAAACAAAGGCCGCAAAGGTAACCACTATTAAGATTTTAACAAATGTAAGAATACGTCCTACTGGACCAAATAATAAGTCAAGTGAACTATTCCATAGCCAAGCTGAAACAGTCATTAATAAAGTGGCTGAATAAATAATGATAATATTTGGTAACATGCCTTTAAAGTCTAAGTGAACCAGTTCATTTAATTTCCAAATAGTTAAAATGCAAGTGACTAAGAAACCTAGTAAGGTTGCGATCAAGGCACCGTGAGCATTTAACCAAGCAACTAATGGAAATTGTAAAGTCAATTTCACAGCCAAACCGACTAATAAGAAACGAATAGCTGCACGACGATAATTCATTGATTGAATAATAGTAGAAAGGATCGTATACGCTCCTAAAATAATACTTAAAACAGAGGCTGTTACTAATAATGATGGACCCGCTTCGTGACCATAAGGATAGAATAATTGATACATATTATTAGCAATACTTGCCATTCCAAATGCTGCTGGTGCCATCACTAATAAGAATAGTATCGAAATTTTTTCAATCAATTCTGCAGTTTTACCTTCTTCATGGTTGGCATAAAGCTTCGTAATTAATGGAATCGATGATAGTGACATGCCTACTGCAATCGAAATAATAATCATAATTAATTTATCGACGTCTAAGTTCATGACACCAAACAATTCACTAATATCACTTAATAACATGGTTGACGTTCTTTCTAAAATGAACTTAAAGGTGATTTGGTCAATGAATTTCGCGATAATAATACCTGATCCTAAAAGGATAAATGGAATACTATCTTTTAATAAAATCATTAAACTCGCTTTGAAGTCTAAGGTGTTAGCATCATCTTCTTCGGCTGTTTCAATTAATAAGTTAATCGCTCCACGACGTTGGATATATAAGAACACGAGATAAACTAATGATAAGACGGCCCCTACAAAAGCTGCAAAGGTAGAGTGTGCTACTGCTTTGGTAACATCGCCATCAAGCATCTTCATAATCGCATACGTCGCTGCTAACATGTAAACCACGCGGGCAATTTGTTCTAGGATTTGAGAAACAGCTGTTGGTACCATATCACCAAATCCTTGGAAATAGCCACGCAATAAACTCATCACGGGTAGTATTAGTAACGCCGGAGCTAATGAACGAATCACCACAACCGCTGCTTGCGGATTATCAGTTGAGGAAATGCCCGCTATAAATGGTGCTAAAATGAATAATAGACCACCCGATACTAAACCAGATACTAACATCACCAATAAACTGTTTTTGAAAATTTTATCAGCTGATTTATATTTTTTCTGTGAATGATAGTAGGCCATTTGTTTCGCAATCGCACTCGGGAAACCTGCCGTCGAGATGGCTAAGAATAGCGCGTATGGATTATAACCAATCCCATAGAGCACATTGGCAGTCGTATAACTTGTACCAAACCAGGTCCCCCAAGGAATCACATATAAAGCACCTAAAATTCTAGAAATAATATTGCCTGCTGTTAACCAAGCAGTTCCTTTAACGAAAGATGCTTCTTCTTCCTGAACATCATTTTCAACTAAATCATCATTAACGATCTTTTCATCTAATACTGAATCAGTTAAAATAGGTCCCTCGAATGATTGTGTTTGTTGAGCGATTTGCTCACTTACTGCTTCAATATTTTCAGTGGAAGTATCTGCTAATACTTTACCTACTAAATCGTTTTTCGATTTAACAGTCGCTTCGCCATTTGATGTTGCAAAATTCTGTTCATCCACACCGCTGCCTTCAACGGTTGTTGCTTCATGATCAAGTTGAATAGGCTCTGAATTTTGGCTACTTTCGTCTTGAGCTGTTCTGTCTTCGCTAGTTATTACTTGTTCACCTGTGTGTGTTGATGTTTCGTCTGTATGTGTTGATGTTTCGTCTGTGTGCGATGCTTTAATATCTTCAGTATCGTTTGCTTTATTATCATCAAATGAATCTTTAGATGGATTACTTGCTACACTTGCAGTTACTTGGCTATCGCTTTCAAATGGACCTCCTTTTTCAGAGGAACGGTTTATTTTAGTCTGCTGAGTAATGCGTTGATTCTGCGATTGCAATGCTCTTCTTTCATTTTCTTCGGTTGCCTCGTTAAGCTGAGACAACTCTTCATCTTTTTGACTGAATTTATGGGCAATAGAATCTTTAATGTGACCGAGGAAACCGGTAAACGAAAGTTCTGAAACCGGAGATTGTTCCATATTTACTTGATTATCCGCTGATTGAACTACCTGTTGCTCTTTATTCGTCTTGATTGATGACGATGATAAAGTTTCCTCAGTCGCCATTGCTCTATCTTGTTCAAACTGATTGTATTGATCAAAGGTCGAAAGATTATTTTCATCGTAAACCGGTTCGTAAGTGTCTTCAAACTTTTTGATTAATTTTTCACGACGTTCATAAATCGCTTGTTGTTCCCTTGCTTTTTCTGCTTCATATTGATCACGGAGTTTTTGGGTTTTCGATTTATAAACAAATGGATTCTCTTCTGGTTCCTCAGAAGAATCATGATGATTAGCCTTTTTAGCTGCTTCAAACTGATCATCGGTAGTAGTTGATTCTTTGAAATCTATATCTGAATCGATTACCACCTCATCAGGTTCAATAGGATAAGAATCATCGATTTGAGGTTGCTGATAATTCACTTCATTAAAATTAAACTGTTCATTTGAAGAAGCTTCAGTATTATCCTCCGTATTGCCAGTATTCGAATGATGATAATCTTGTGTAGAAAAGTCAGGATAATCTTCGATTACTGTTTCATTAGGATAAGATTGAAATTCTTTTGGTCGTTCAGCATTTGAATTCAATTGACGATTTTGTTTTGGATAAAAATCATTACCCGTTTCTTGATGTTCAATCGCTGCTTCACCATATGAATCCTTCGGTTTCGCGTTAAAACCACTGTTTTGTTGTGACTCATTTGCCTCAACTGGACGCTCATTACCGCTTATTTGCTCAGTAAAATAATCACCATCAATTGGTTGACGATTCGGGCGTCGTAGCCTACTTAAGTCTTCCTGTGTAAACTGAATCGTCTCTTCTAAATCAATATTAGAATAAGAACGATTTTGACGATTATTGTCTGTCATATCATTGGCTCCTTTTAATTTGCTACGATATTTACTAATCGATTAGGTACTGCAATCACTTTACGTACTGTTTTTCCTTCTATAGCCAACATAATCTGTTCATCTGCTAAGGCAACTGCTTCTAATTCTGATGGAGATAAATCAACCTCTACCATCATTTTTTGTTTCAACTTACCATTAATTTGAATGACAATCTCAACTTGCGATTCAACGGTTAAAGCTTCATCAAAAGTAGGCCATTCAGCATGTTGAATACTTTCTGTTCCACCTAATTTTTCCCAAATTTCTTCCATTAAATGAGGTGCTAAAGGTGCTAATAATTGAATGAATCCTTTCGCATAGGCTAAAGGTAATACTTGTTGGTCTTTAGCTGCATTTAAGAAAATCATCATTTGTGAAATTGCAGTGTTAAAATGTAAGTTTTCAAAGTCTTCGGTTACTTTTTTAACCGTTTGGTGATAAACACGTACTAAAGATTCGTTTGCTTCATCTTTGACCGTTGATTTTACTTCACCGGTTGCTTCATCAATGAATAAACGGTATACACGATCTAAGAAACGGCGACTACCTTCTAAGCCTTTTTCGCTCCAAGCAATCGAAGCATCTAATGGTCCCATAAACATTTCATATACACGTAAAGTATCAGCACCAAATTCATTGACAACATCATCTGGGTTAACAACATTCCCTTTTGATTTAGACATTTTTTCATTGTTTGCCCCTAAAATCATACCTTGGTTAAATAATTTTTGGAATGGTTCTTTGGTTTGAACAACACCTAAATCGTATAGGAATTTGTGCCAGAAGCGTGCATATAATAAGTGTAACACGGCATGCTCTGCACCACCAATATATAAGTCGACTGGCATCCATTTTGCTAATTTTTCTGGGGAAGCAATCGCGTCTTCATTGGTTGGATCGATGTAACGTAAGAAATACCAAGAGCTACCTGCCCATTGTGGCATAGTATGCGTTTCACGTTTGCCTTTCATTCCAGTTTCAGGATCAACCACATTGACCCATTCTTCAATTTTAGCTAGCGGCGACTCACCGGTACCTGAAGGTTTAATTTCATCAGTCTTCGGTAACATCACTGGTAATTCTTCTTCAGGAACTAAAGTGGTCGTACCATCTTCCCAATGAATAACCGGAATCGGTTCACCCCAATAGCGTTGACGAGAGAATAACCAATCACGTAGGCGATAATTAACTTGATGTTCGCCAACTCCTTCAGCTTCTAACCACTCAATCATTTTCTTAATCGCTGCTTCATTTTCAAGTCCATTAATAAAATCAGAGTCGATATGCACACCATTATCGACAAATGGTAAATCGCCACCTTCCACTACTCGTGTAATTGGTAATTGATGTTTCTTCGCAAATTCGAAGTCACGTTCATCATGAGCTGGCACCGCCATGACAGCTCCCGTCCCATAACTAGATAAAACATAATCTGCTATCCAAATAGGAATCTCTTGTCCATTTACAGGATTGATGGCATAAGCTCCAGTAAAGACACCTGTTTTGTCTTTATTTAATGATGTACGGTCTAATTCACTCTTTGTTTCAACTTCTTTAACATAGGCTTCAACTGCTTCTTGTTGCTCAGGAGTTGTAATTAATTTAACTAATTCATGCTCAGGTGCTAAAACAGTATAACTTGCCCCAAATAATGTATCTGGACGAGTCGTATAAATTTTGAAATCATGATCAGAATCTTTAATCTTAAAGGTAACCATTGCCCCTTCCGATTTTCCAATCCAATTACGTTGCATCGCCTTAATACTTTCTGGCCAATCAACTAACTCTAAATCTTCTAACAATCTTTCCGCATAAGCAGTAATTTTCAATACCCATTGACGCATTGGTCGACGATAAACAGGATGACCCCCCCGTTCGCTGACACCATCAATAACTTCTTCATTAGCCAAAACTGTACCTAAAGCTGGACACCAGTTCACCGCCACTTCTTGTTCATAAGCAAGACCACGTTTATATAATTCAGAAAAAATCCATTGGGTCCATTTATAATAATGAGGGTCGGTTGTATTAATTTCACGATTCCAATCATAACTGAATCCTAAAGATTTAATTTGACGCTTAAAATTACCAATATTTTTTTCAGTAAATTCAGCTGGATCATTCCCTGTATCTAATGCATATTGTTCAGCAGGTAAACCAAAAGCATCCCACCCCATAGGATGTAACACATCAAATCCTTGTGCTCGTTTCATACGACTAATCGCGTCAGTTGCTGTATAGCCTTCGGGATGTCCTACGTGTAATCCTTGTCCAGACGGATATGGAAACATATCTAATGCATAGAATTTTGGATGACCTTCACGCTCTGTCGTTTTAAATGTTTCATGTTTGTCCCAATAATCTTGCCATTTCTTTTCAATAATACGATGTTGGTAAACCATAATTTCCTCCTAAAAAAAATATTCTAAATAAAAAAATAAAACCCTATAACAAGACAAAAAGACCTTGCTATAGGGCGCCAAATAGCGCGGTACCACCTATTTTTGCATAATGAAAAGTTTTAATAAATACATTATGCCTCAAATCTTTAACGCAGATTATACGGCTTATCTTACTTTATTCAGATAAACATCGATTGAGATGAGTTCGATAAACTTAATCACTTGTTCACACCAACCACAAGCTCTCTGATGATTTTACTTATCTACTAATTCTAATCATTGATTCAATATTAATAATATTATGCCACAAATACCTTGTTTATTCAACGCTAAACAATGTCCAAGACATAAAAAAAAA
>NZ_BCQX01000063.1 GCF_001552295.1 Globicatella sanguinis NBRC 15551
AGGGTCTTCGGAATATATAGTGGAATTACTTTTTTAATAGTTTAAAAACAACTGGTGTTTAAATCGGATTTTCTAGTGGGATGTTAGGACAATCAATAGTATTATAAAAGTATCAATCACATACGAGTGATACGTTGGGAAAAAATAAAATAGTCCAATTTACTTGACCGTGTACTATGGTACACGGTTTATAATATTCATGGGGTGAAATAAGATGATTTACCGCATTAGTGAGTTTGTAGAAAAATGTGGCGTTAATAAAGAAACGATTAGATATTACGAGCGAAAAAATTTACTACAAGAACCTCACCGAACGGAAGCTGGTTATCGGATATATTCATATGATGACGTTAAGCGTGTTGGGTTTATTAAACGAATACAGGAACTTGGATTTTCTTTAAACGAGATTTATAAATTACTTGGTGTTGTAGATAAAGATGAAGTTCGTTGTCAAGATATGTTCGAATTTGTTTCTAAAAAACAAATGGAAGTTCAAAAACAAATAGAGGATTTAAAACGAATTGAAACTATGTTAGACGACTTAAAACAACGATGTCCAGATGAAAAGCAATTACATTCGTGCCCAATAATAGAAACATTAACATGAGAGATTAACGAAAGGGGCTTTATTATGAATAAATTTAAGGTAAACATTCAAGGAATGACCTGTGCGGGTTGTGAAAAACACGTTGAATCAGCACTTGAAAAGATAGGTGCTAAAAATATTGAGTCTAGTTTTCGTCGTGGTGAAGCAGTATTTGAACTACCCAATGAAATTGAGGTTGAAAGTGCAAAAAAGGCAATTGATGAAGCAAAATACCAGCCTGGAGAAATAGAAGAAGTACAATCTGAAGAAAAAATAGTTTTAGGTGATGAGGGAGACTATGACTTACTTATCATTGGTTCTGGCGGGGCTGCTTTTTCGGCTGCGATTAAATCGGTTGAATATGGGGCAAAAGTAGCTATGATTGAGCGTGGAACCGTTGGGGGAACATGTGTAAATATTGGTTGTGTGCCATCAAAAACACTTCTTAGAGCTGGGGAAATCAATCATTTGGCAAAAGTCAACCCATTTATAGGTTTACAAACATCTGCTGGAAAAGTGGAATTAGCTCCTTTAGTAAAGCATAAAGATGAGTTAGTAAGCGAACTTCGGAATCAAAAATATGTCAATTTAATTGATGAATATGGCTTTGAGTTAATTGAAGGTGAAGCAATATTTGTTGATGAAAATACAGTTGAAGTTAACGGGAAGAAACTTTCTGCAAAGCGTTTCTTAATTGCAACGGGCGTTTCTCCTTCCTTACCGCCGATTTCAGGACTTGAAAAAGTGGATTATCTAACAAGTACAACATTACTTGAATTAAAAACGGTACCAAAACGATTAACGGTTATTGGTTCAGGATATATCGGAATGGAACTTGGGCAATTGTTTCATAATTTAGGTTCAGAAGTCACGCTTATGCAAAGAAGTGAGCGACTTTTAAAAGAATATGATCAAGAAATTTCAGAAGCCGTAGAAAAAGCGTTAATTGAACAAGGTATTAACCTTGTAAAAGGGGCAACTTTTGAGCGTGTAGAACAAGAGGGGCAAATCAAAAAGGTTCATGTAACAGTAGATGGTAAGAAAAAAGTGGTGGAATCAGAGCAGTTACTTGTTGCAACAGGAAGAAAACCAAATACAGATGCTTTGAAATTAAGTGCCGCAGGGGTTGAAGTTGGAAAACGAAAAGAAATCCTGATAAATGACTACGCTAGGACAAGTAATGAAAAGATTTATGCTGCAGGCGATGTAACATTAGGACCTCAATTCGTTTATGTAGCAGCATATGAAGGTGGAATTGTTGCCGATAATGCGATTGGCGGATTAAATAAAAAATTAGATTTATCCGTTGTTCCTGGCGTAATTTTTACAAATCCTTCGATTGCAACGGTTGGTTTAACAGAAGAACAAGCAAAAGAAAAAGGCTATGAAATAAAAAAATCTGTATTGCCTTTAGATGCAGTTCCAAGAGCAATAGTAAATCGTGAAACAACAGGCGTTTTTAAGCTTGTTGCCGATGCAAAAACTTCAAAATTACTAGGGGTTCATATCGTATCTGAAAATGCAGGAGAAGTGATATATGCGGCGACATTAGCCGTTAAGTTTGGATTAACAGTCGAGGATTTAAAAGACAGCCTTGCACCATATTTAACAATGGCAGAAGGATTAAAATTAGCTGCTCTTACCTTTGATAAGGATGTTTCGAAATTATCTTGTTGTGCAGGCTAAGGGAACTTTTTTTACAATTCCCTATTCAAGTGAACCAGCTAATACTGTACTAAAGTGTGCAGTAGTTTAGCAAAGTCTACAAAAGGATTTCATACACTATTTTGCGATCACCCATTATATAAATGCTTTAAGGGATTTTCTAAGTGCATTTGTGGTCACAAAAATAATTTAACACTGATGATTTCGACATCAAATCTATATTTGATACCTTAACACCGCAGAGTAATAAAGGATGAACAATATGTCAGACTTATTATCCCTACCAGACATTAAAACAATAGAATCACCACAAGAAAATGAAACCGATATGATGTTTAAAGTTGAAGCAGTCGGACCACCTGAACGTTGTCCTGAATGTGGTTTTGACAAGTTGTACAAACACAGTTCAAGAAATCAACTAATTATGGATTTGCCCATTCGTTTAAAGCGAGTGGGCTTACAATTGAACCGTAGACGATACAAGTGTCGTGAATGCGGATCTACCTTCTGGGAACGCCTAGTATCTGTAGATGAAAAGCGTAGTATGACCAAAAGGCTTTTAAAGTCTATTCAAGAGCAATCCATGTCTAAGACCTTTGTAGAAGTCGCAGAAAGCGTTGGCGTTGACGAGAAAACTATTAGGAACGTTTTTAAGGACTATGTGGCACTCAAAGAACGTGAATACCAGTTTGAAACTCCTAAGTGGCTTGGGATAGACGAGATACATATTATCCGAAGACCTCGGCTTGTATTGACTAATATTGAACGCAGGACTATTTATGACATCAAGCCTAACCGTAACAAGGAAACAGTCATCCAACGTCTTTCAGAAATTAGTGACAGGACTTATATTGAGTGCGTCACAATGGATATGTGGAAGCCCTACAAAGACGCAGTGAACACTATCCTTCCACACGCTAAAGTGATCGTAGATAAGTTTCATGTAGTTAGAATGGCTAATCAAGCCTTAGATAACGTCAGAAAGTCTTTGAAAGCTCATATGAGCCAAAAAGAAAGACGTACCCTTATGCGTGAAAGGTTTATCCTTCTAAAGCGTAAACACGATCTAAATGAACGTGAATCATTCCTCTTAGAGACTTGGTTAGGTAATCTTCCTGCCTTAAAAGAAGCCTATGAACTCAAAGAAGAGTTTTACTGGATATGCGATACTCCTGATTCAGATGAAGGTCGTCTTCGTTATAGTCAATGGAGACACCGTTGTATGTCCAGTAACTCTAAAGATGCATATAAAGACCTCGTGAGAGCCGTAGACAACTGGCATGTCGAAATATTCAACTACTTTGATAAAAGGCTCACTAACGCTTATACGGAGTCAATTAACAGCATTATTAGGCAGGTAGAGCGAATGGGTAGAGGTTACTCGTTTGATGCCTTACGAGCCAAAATCCTTTTCAATGAGAAGCTCCATAAAAAGCGTAAGCCACGATTTAATTCAAGTGCTTTCAATAAAGCTATGTTACACGATAATTTCAATTGGTATGAAGTGAATGATCATAACATTACAGACAACTTTGGTGTCGATTTTTCCATACTTATTAAGAATTTGGAGAAGGGTGATTTATAAGCCCTTTTCCACCATAAAATCCGAATACCCTTAATTTAATAACAATAACTTGATTGAGTTTACCAAATTTATCTTTAACCTCATTAAGACGCAGTTTGAGGCCACTCAACCACTGGGCTTTTAATTATCGAGCAATCACTTGACTGAATTTTTCAAGATTATGGCCAGCTTCATTGACGAGCTAGGAAAACTGAAGATTAGTATCATAATAAGAGGCATAAAACACGTTAAAAAAAGACGCTTGTTTTATGCCATTTTTATGATGAAAGGGTTGCTAGCAATTACCTTTGAAAAACAGCTAGCTTTAAAATAGTGGGAAAATTAGCAGTGGGTCTTGTTTTACTTTCATTTAAAGACACAGCGCGTTATGAATTAGTTGCTAACTATTAAATAAATAAAAATAAGATTGCATTAATATTAATTTTCTAGTTCAAATCTTGACTAGCTTTCATGATAAAGATAAGATTGAAATGCTAGTCAAATTATTATAATAAGGATGAACAAATAACTTATGAATAAGATAAAACAAACCGATGTTTTTTTCCCATTTTTAAATGGGTATTTAATTTATGCGATAATCTCAATATTTACACAACAACAATATGGTTTATATGGAAATTTAGATAATGATATTTCTTTTTTGATGGTCATCATTAGTTGTTCAGTGATCACGGGAGGACTTTTCTTATTTGAAAAACTATTTAAATTAGAAGAATGGCGTGAACGTTTGTTTATCATGTTGTTCATGCTCTTTTTTAATATTTTTGCTTTGCTGAGTAAAAGTATGATGGTTACTTTAGGGTCACTGTTAGTGCTATTTGTTGCTTATTTATATAGACGCCTCAATCAAAAAAGATATAGCGATATCTATTTATTGGGTATCATCTTGCTGATGCTAATGGCGATTTATTTTATGTTTAATCCGTCAGAGGTTGCGATAGCAGAAAAGTTTCTAGTCAAGCTAACTAAAAATGAAAAAAATAGTTTGATGGTCATCCTGTCATCAAGTGTTTTATTAGGAGCGTTATTATTTTTCAAAAACAAACTACGATGGTTAGAAAAATCCAAAAAACACCTGCCCATAGTGGTAGGAATGATATTCGTGTCGCAAATTCTACTACTTTCTACCATCATGATCGCAAAAGTAAAAATATTTGAGACACCGACTTTTGATATGGGAATTTTTACGCAAATGTTTGCTAATATGAAAAATGGGGCGGGGCCAGTCACGACACTTGAACGTGATCGTCTTTTATCTCATTTTTCAGTGCATTTTTCACCCATCCATTATTTATTATTGCCAATTTATTCAATATTACCTTATGCAGAAACGTTAGAAGTTAGTCAAATATTATTGGTTGCGTCTGGTGTTGTTCCGGTTTATTTAATTGCTAAACGTTTGTCTTTTAGTCAGACCTTTACCTATCTTTTACTATTAGTCTATTTATTATTCCCTAGTTTGACGACAGGACATTTGTATGACTATCACGAAAACTGTTTTCTAGCACCGATGCTGTTATGGTTATTTTACGCTGTTTTAATTGAGAATAAAGTTTTAATTGTTTTATTTACTATTTTAACTTTAATTATTAAGGAAGATGCTACGATTTATATTTTGAGTTTAGGGATTTATTTTCTATTTCAACAATCGTTTAACTTTACCAAATCAACGAAATGGACGATTGCGATCGTTTGTTTATTATTGCCATCCATTTATTTCGTTAGTGTCATTCATTATTTGGAAACGGTTGGTACTGGGGCGATGACGTCACGTTTTGCTAATTTTATGATTGGTGATCAAGAAGGATTAAAATTTGCTGTGATGAACGCATTGAAAAATCCGGTCTATACGATTGCCAGTGTGTTTACCTATCGAAAAACAATTTATATAGCGACTTTAATATTTTCATTAGGCTTATTACCATTATTTCAAAAACATTTGATTAATTATGTATTATTATTGCCATTATTAGTGATTAATTTATTGAGTGACTGGCCATACCAGGTTGATTTGTTTAAGCAATATCATTATGGTTCTAGCACATTCTTGTTTTTATTATTCATGATTGCTATTTATGAAATGTTAAAAGATCCACGGAAGCGACTATCTTTAACAGCTAAAAGATTGCTAGTGTTTGCTCTTATTGTCTCTTCAGGATTACAAGTACGATTAGTATTACCTAAAATGGATAAATGGCAAACCTATCAAGAAAATCAAGTTCACTATGAGGGCATAAAAACTACTTTAGCTAACATACCAGCAACAGCTAAAGTCGCTTCCCTCTCTAATTACACAACAGCTCTAGCTGACCGCCATGAAGTATATGATCTTTTTTACCATAAAAATGGAGAGGTTGATCATGAGCTGGATTATATTGTATTTGAATATAACTTATTAAATGATAGCAGTAAGGAAGCTAAAATTGTCAATCAATATATGGAACAAGGATATGTCAGTAGTGAGTTATCAAGTGATTTTATCTTAATTTTAGAAAAAGCCGCTCAACCTGTTAATCAAGAATAGAACCGGACAAGTGATACATTGACGTTAGCCAAAATTAGTTTCAGTCAAATAATGATGAGGAGCTCAGGGGACTTGAAAGGTTTTTATCCATTAAATTTTATATTCTTTTTTTTCTAGGGTAAAATATGGTAAAGTTTAATTATGGGAATTTTTTTCGAAAGGGGTAATTACAATGAAATTAACTGTAGTTATACCGATGTATAATGAAGAAGAAATGATTTTATTGACTCATGAAACAGTCAGTAAAGTGTTAACAGAAATAAGTCAAAAATTTAAAGCAGAACAAAATAAAGAAGTTGAATTAGAGTTTGTCTATATCAATGACGGTAGTAAAGATAAAACCTTACCGTTACTAAAAAAAGTCGCTAATTCCGATAGTCGTGTAAAATATATTAGTTTTAGTCGCAATTTCGGTAAAGAGTCTGGAATATTAGCTGGCTTTCAATATGCAACTGGCGATGCAGTCGTTTTAATGGACGGCGATCTCCAACATCCACCTCAAGTAGTAGAAGAAATGTTAACAGGCTATTTTGAAGGGTATGATATCGTATCTGCTCGTCGATCACGAGAAGGAGAAGGCAAGATTGATTCCTTCTTTTCACAACACTTTTATAAAGTATTCAATAGTTTAATGGATGTCCATATTTCTGAAGGGGTCTCTGATTTTCGTCTCCTGAGTCGTAATGTTGTCGATTCTATTTTAAGCTTACCGGAGTATAATCGTTTTACCAAAGGCCTAGTGTCTTGGGTAGGGTATAAAGAAAAGATTATCGAGTATGAAAATCAGGTTCGTGAGGGCGGTTCAACTAAATTTGGCTTGAAGAATAAATTGAATTATGCAATCGATGCTTTTTTATCATTCAATGATAGACCTTTACGAATATGTGTCAATTTAGGATTAATTTGTGTCTCTTTAGGCGTATTATATTTATTATGGCATTTTATTATTTGGTTAATTGATCCGAGTCGTTTAATTAGCGGCTATTTCACCACTTTATTTGCGATTGTATTATTTGGTGGGGTGCAATTAATCTCGATTGGAATTTTAGGTGAATATATAGGAAAGATTTACTATGAGGTCAAAAGACGCCCGCACTTTATTGTAGAAGAAACTAATATTCAAGTAAAAGACAAGGAAATGAGATAGTGGAACAAATAACAAAAAAATTTAATCAATTATATCAAACGAAAAAAGGACTCTATATCCTAAGTTTTATTTTACCAATTGCGATTATGTTGGTCGTATGGGCCTTTATGGGAGTTTACCCATTTGGAGACGAAACCCTAATGTCAGTCGATTTTGGACAGCAATATATCGACTTCTTCCGTTTGTATAAACGGACACTTTG
This sequence comes from Globicatella sanguinis NBRC 15551, assembly GCF_001552295.1. Lineage (GTDB taxonomy): Bacteria > Bacillota > Bacilli > Lactobacillales > Aerococcaceae > Globicatella > Globicatella sanguinis. Next base: position 7,710 of record NZ_BCQX01000063.1, read on the forward strand.
GACAGGGGATTTAAGTAATTTATTTTATTCATTTTCTAAATCAATTGGTGGCACGATGATTAGTAACTGGGCTTACTATTTAATGAGTCCATTTTATTTAATCTACGCGCTATTTCCAGCGGGTGAATTTCGCTTAGCATCGACTATCATTATTGGTTTACGTTATGGCTTTATTGCCTTATCATTCGCGCATTTACTCATTAAACGTTACAATGGTCATTTAAATGATCGTCGTTTCTTAGTGCCATTGTTGTCAACCGTTTATGCCTTAGCAGGATTTTTAGTGGCTTATCAAATGAATATCATTTTTTACGATGGGATGATCATGTTACCATTGGTCATTTTAACGCTAGAAGAAGTATTAGATGGTGGCAAAGGATATAAATTTGCGTTAATCATTGCCTTAACTTTATTCTTACAATATTATATGGGCTACATGATTTGTTTATTCGTTATCTTATATACGATATTTTATATGTCGAGTCGCCAATTATTCAGTAAAACTTCCTTATTACGCATCTTAAGAGCAGCAATCTACGCTATCTTAGGGGCGGGAATGGTTATGTGGTTATTATACCCTGTTTTTATGGACTTATTAATTTCTAAAGGGGCATATGGTAGTAAATTAACCTTCGAATGGAAGATGCAAATTAATCCACTAGATGCTTTGGCGAAATTAATGATTGGTGCTTTTGACAGTCAATCGTGGCCAGCAGGACCTAATTTACCCAATATCTTTGTCGGCAGCTTAGGATTGTTTGGGACGGGTGTATTCTTTGCGAATCGCTCCATCTCTAAAAAACAAAAAATAGCGGCTGTATTTGTTTTTGCAGTCTTTTTCATTTCGATTGTCAATTTATTTTTCAATAAAATTTGGCATATGGGTCAAACACCGGCTGGCTTCTTTTATCGATTCTCATGGATTATTTCATTCTTTATGGTCTTATTAACGTATCGTGGCCTTCATAATTGGCGCAGTGTCAGTTGGCCATTAGTGATGGTTTCATCGGCCTTTATCTATTTAGCCGCTGAATGGACCTATTCAAATGAATTTTCATTTTTCAATTTTGATGCAACGAGTGAAGTGGTCCCATTATTGGAAAATTATTTAGCCTTAATTTTACGAGTGTTAATCGTATTATTTATATTCTCATTATACAAATACCGTCATATTGGACGACAACGATTAATCGCCATGATAGGCGGTTCGCTCCTAATCTTTATTGCCGTTTCATTATTAAATCATTTTGGTTATTTAGTTAAATTACAAACCTTATCTCTCGCGATTTGGATTTTTGTCTTATTCATTTTAGCTTTTGGCTTTAAAAAATCGAGTTATTTAGTGATTAGTTTACTCACAATTTTTGAATTAGGATTGAATGCTTATATCGTTCAAAGTCGAATGAATTATGACGATGCTTCAAAATTTAGAGATGCACAATTATCCGTTTTACCGGTAATCGATTTAATTCGTCCAAGTAAAGAGGGAGAATTTTACCGCATTAATAAAATGTTTGAGCGAAGTAAAAATGATCCCTTCATGTTTGATTATCCTGGTATGACTCATTTTAGTTCAAATATGGAACGTTCTACCTTGAATTTCATGACAGCAGTAGGAGATTCAGGCAGTAATGCTTCGAGCTTCTATGGTAACGGAACCGCGTTTATGGATGCTTTTTATGGTATTCGTTATGTAGTAGATTACCAAGATTATACGAATGAGGATGTCCAACAATATCCGAATCGTCGTTTCTTCCATCGTAACTCTACCCGTAGTGATTTACTCGATTATTATCAATTATATTGGGAAGATGAACGCTTTAAAATATATGAAAATCAGAATGTATTGCCAATAGCTTTTGGTGTCAATGAACAGACCGTGAATTTAGAAATTCACCCTAACCAAGTTGCCCATACGCACAATCAAATTCTATCGGCTATCAGTGGACAGGAATTACAAGTCTTTAAATCATATCTGTTTGAAAACATTGAATTAACCAATGTAAAAAAAGAAGAAACAGCTTCTGGTAAAGTTATTTATAAAAAAATAGATGAAAGCCAAAAAGGTGAAATTAAATTTACCTTTACGCCACAAACAGATGCGACTTATTATATTAATGCGCCTTTAGCCTTAAAACGTCAAAAAGGTGGTAAGACTGAAATTAAGTTGAATGGTCGTTGGTATGATTATCAACATTCATTTGATGGTCAGCAATTATGGAATATTGCCAATAAACAAAAAGGCCAAACACAAGAAATGGTCTTAACGTTAGGAACGACGAAGGAACTTGATTTAACAGATATGTACGTGATTACAGCTGATCAAAGCATTAGTGAACAAATCATCGCACATCGTAAACAACAAGGGATGAAAGTGACCGAGTGGGGGAATACCTTTATGAAAGGGACGGTTAATATTACTGATGATAGTCGTTATATGATGACTTCGATTCCCTATAATCAAGGTTGGACCGTGACCGTTGATGGCCAAGAAGTGCCAATCAAGGAGACCTGGAGTGCTTTTATTTCATTCCCAATTACTAAAGGAACTCACGAAATCGAAATGAAGTTTACACCAGACGGCTGGAATATTGGTTGGATGATAACAGGTCTTTCAATTTTGGGCTTGATAGTGTATAGTTTACTAGAGAAAAATAAAAGAAAGCCTGTGGTAAATGGATGAGAAATTTATTCGAACAAATTATTAAATTTGGTATCGTGGGCGTCATTGCAACGGTAATTGATTGGATCATTTTTTATACTTTATTTAATGCATTTGGAGTGTGGTATATTTTAGCGAAATTTATCGCTTTTGTCATTGCGACCATCTTTAATTATTATTTAAGTATGAAATATGTTTTTGTTAGTAAATATTCAGAAACAGAAAAAGGCCGTGAATTTCAATTGTTTGTATTATTAAGTGTCATCGGCATGTTAATTACTTTAGCTTTATTATGGTTTACAGTTGAAATTTTAGGTATTAATGCCAATTATGCCAATATTATGGTAGCCGTTGTGGTGATGTGTATTAACTTTGCCATGAGAAAAATGTGGTTAGAGCAAAAATAGAATTGTCACTCGATTAATGAAGGAGAGTAGAATAACACAGGAATCGTTTTATTTTTGGAACTGCTCAGTTAAGAATAATTCTTAATGGGTAGCAGGCAGGTTATTCAAAATCGATTGTTGATCGAGTTTTTATTCGATTAGGTTGCTATGATTTATTTCACTATGATTGTAAAATAAAGGCAATCAGCATTTTATTGTTTAAGTGTTTTTAGAAACGGTCAATTGAATTTTTATCAGCTAAATATGGATGTAGAAGGTGTAGGATTGAAAGAAAAAAATAAAACTTATGGTTTGTTAACGGCCATCGCGATGATTGTCGGAACAGTGGTGGGATCGGGAATTTATTTTAAAGCGGATGATATTTTATCATTTACTGGCGGCAATGTTACCTTAGGTGTTCTGGTAATTTTATTAGGAGCTGTTAACATTATCTTTGGGAGTTTAACGTTGGCACAGTTAGCATTAAGAACCACTACCAGCGGCGGACTGGCCGGCTATGCTGAAATATACTATAATCAGACCTTTGCGACTGTAATAGGCCTGTTCCAGTCCTTTATCTATATTCCAGTCATCACAACAGTGATCACATGGGTCGCTGCGTCCTATACATTAAGTTTATTGATGTCCAATGCGAGTTTTGAATCTGAAATTATATTAACGATTGTTTACTTATTCATCATCGCCTTAATGAACTATTATTCGAAGCAATTAGCTGGATTCTTTCAAAGCCTTTCAACCTTTATTAAAGTCATTCCGCTAATTATTATGATGATAATGGGTTTCAATTGGCAACTGCCGATGCCCGAAATACCCTCTAATTTACCAATCGTTGAGCCCAGAGACGTTGGCTTTGGTTGGTTAGCAGCTTTAGTTCCTTTAGCATTCACCTTTGATGGATGGAATGTGGTCACGAATATTGCACCAGAATTAAAAAATGCGAAACGTAATTTACCATTGGCCTACATACTAGGATCTATTTTTATTTTAGTCTTATATGTCAGTTATTTTGTCGGTTTAAATAATATTTTAGGCGAAACCTTTATTTTATCGACGGGTAACAATTCAGTTAATTTTGCATTTAATATGATCTTTGGTAGAGCTTTGGGAAATGTATTAATTATCATTGTGATTATTTCAGTTTTAGGAGTGGCCAATGGCATGTTTCTAGCCAATATTCGTTTACCTCAAGCAATGGCTGAAAAAGGGTGGTTAAAGTCCGAATCATTGCAAAGATTACATCCACAACATCAATTATCAACTCATTCTACACTTTTAGTAATGGCGATCAATCTTCTTTGGTTAGTGATTCACTACTTTGTTTTTAAATATCAATGGTTGCCTAACTCAGATATTTCAGAAAGTGCCGTAGTCTTTAATAATTTATGCTTATTACCGATATATTACTTAGTCTTCCAGCTATATAAAAAAGGGCAGATTAAAAATAAATTCTTTGGAATTATCGCACCATTATTTGCGACTTTAGGCATTTTAGTAATCGTACTTGGTAATTTTATTCTAAATTTTAAAGCAGCCTTGATTACGTCGATAGTGGGGATTTTATTTATATTGATATTTTGGTCATACGCTAAGCGACAACAAAGCTACCAACCGTGATAAACGATGAAGTTGGACCAATAAAAAAATACCGTTAGTTCCAATTTTTTATAGTGCAGTGGTTGAGGGACTTCAAATTACGCCTTCAAGAGGCTCAGTATAGGGTGGGCATAAACTAGATAAATGTATTCATGTTATTGTTCGTTAATTAAGAGCGCAGTGGTTTAATGGTTTCAAAATATGCAGTAGTGGGCAGAGGAAGTGATAATCGATTGATTTTCTACTTTTTCTGCCCAGTTTACTTATATTAGATAATGTGACTATATTAACTACAATTATTTTTTAAAAAAGTGTAAGCGCCGAATAACCAGGTACGTATCACAGCCT
>NZ_BCQX01000064.1 GCF_001552295.1 Globicatella sanguinis NBRC 15551
GAAAGACGCCGTTTGAGACCACTCAACCACTGCGCTTTTAATTAATTACCAATAAATCGATGGAATTTATCTGCTTTATTCCCAGCATCTAAATCTCAAACGACAATCAGACGTTTTAACTGACACATCATAACGAACTGTGTATCCATCTGCTTAATGCTCAAAGCCACTCATACGATTTTATCTTTCAAATCGTATGAATTATTCGCCATGTGTATTTCGCAATTTATAATTGAGCCATTTCGCAATTTAAGATTGAGCCACTTTGCAATTTAAAACTGAGCCAATTCGCAATTTAAAATTGAGCCATTGTCATCTTTGAATCATTTTCATATTCATATTTTCTAAAGGCATTACTTAATTTATTAGACGCTCTAGAAAATGTATCAGCATTACGTTTCATAATTTAAGTTACAAAAAAGAAGACCAAGCACTTGGCTTGGTCTTCGCTGCTTAGGATTTATTAAACAAATTAGAATTGGTTGTGGATTACACGTTGTAAGATATCATTGATTTGATCTTGAGTTGCTTTGTTTAAGTATAAAGCATAACCTGATACACGTAATACAGCGTGTGGGTTTTCTTCAGGGTGTTGTAAGATATCAATTAATTTCTCACGGTTTAATACGTTAACGTTTAAGTGGTGTCCACCTTTTTTGAAGTAACCGTCTAACATAGTTGCTAAGTTAGATTTACGGTCAGCATCGTCACGTCCTAATGCTTTTGGATGGATAGCAAATGTATATGAGCTTCCGTCACGAGCATCTTCGAATGGAATTTTAGCAACTGATGATAAAGCAGCTAAAGCTCCTGATTTAACTGAGTTATATTGTGGGTTAGCACCTGGTGCAATTGGTGTCCATGGTTCACGGTAACCAACTACTTCAGGGTTAGAACCTGTAAATACATTACCTAATGCTTTACCATACACGATGTTAGAAGTGATGGTTAAGATTGAAGTTGTAATTTCAGCATTACGGTAAGTTGGTAATTTACGTAAACGTTCCATAAAGTCATGTAAGAATCCAGTTACTAATGAGTCAACACGGTCGTCATTGTTACCGAATGTAGGGAATTGTTCACCTTCAACAACATAATCAACTGGGAATCCATCTTCGTCACGAACAATACGTACTTTAGAGTATTTAACAGCTGATAACATATCCCCAACTAATGCTAAACCAGCAATACCTGTTGCAAAGTAGCGGTGTGGATGTGAATCTAATAACGCCATTTGAGTTGATTCATAAGCATAACGGTCATGTTGACGGTGGATAATGTTTAATGCACGAACATAAACTTTAGTGGTCCAGTCCATAACTTTATCTAATTTTTCCATTAACTCGTCATATTCTAAGTAGTCACCTTTAATTGGTTCTAAACCTTTAATAACAGTTTTACGAGTTTTTTCATCAACCCCACCTGATACAGCATATAATAAGGCTTTAGGTCCAGAGAAACGAGCTCCGAAGTATTGATGTTCTTTACCCATAACTGAAGGGGACACACAACATGCAATAGCAGCATCTGTTGAATGCATTACATTAGCCATTACTTCGTCGTTTTCATATTGGATAGCTGAAGTATCAATTGACACTTTTGCACAATATTCACGGTATGCACGTGGTAATTTTTCGTTATAGAAAATCGTTAAGTTTGGTTCTGGTGATTCACCCATTGTATATAATGTGTGTAATGCACGGAATGATGTTTTGTTAACTAATGAACGGCCATCATTGTTCATACCAGCGATTGATAAGGTTACCCAAGTTGGCATTCCTGAGAATACTTCGTTGAAGTCTGGTGTACGTGCGAAACGAATCATACGTAATTTCATTACGAAGTGGTCAACTAATTCTTGAGCTTCTTGTTCAGTAATCAAGCCAGCTTGTAAGTCACGTTCGATATAAATATCGAAGAATGCGTCCATACGTCCTAAAGAAGTAGCCGCACCGTTAGTTTGTTTTGCACCAGCTAAGAATGCTAAGTAAGTCCATTGAATTGCTTCTTGAGCTGTTTTTGCAGGTTGACGTAAGTCAAATCCATACATGTCACCTAATTGAGCAATTTCTTCTAAAGCACGATATTGTTTAGAAATTTCTTCACGTAATTGCATTTCTTCTTCAGTATACATTTCGCGTTCCATAGCAACCCAGTCACTGTATTTTTCTTTTTTCAAGAAGTCAGTACCGTATAATGCCACACGACGGTAGTCACCGATGATACGTCCACGTCCATAAGCATCTGGAAGACCAGTGATGATTTTGTTTGAACGAGCAGCACGGATGTCAGCATCATAAACGTCGAATACACCTTGGTTATGTGTTTGAATCCATTCTGTAAATTGCATTTCAACTTCTGGATCTAATGAGTAGCCATAAGCTTCTAATGCTTGTTTCGCCATACGAACGCCACCGAATGGGTTTAAGCCTTGTTTTAATGGTTTATCCGTTTGTAAACCAACGATTTTTTCTAAGTCTTTGTCGATGTATGAAGCAGGGTATGCTAATACAGTTGAAACAATTTTTTCTTCCATATCGACTACGCCATGTTCAACTTCATAAGCTAATAAATCTTCGAAAGTCTTGTTTAATTTTTGAGTTGCTTCTGTTGCTTCAGCTAAGAAAGATTCGTCGCCAGTATATTCTGTGTAGTTATCTAAAATAAATTGACCAACGTCAGTATTCTCACGCCAAGCAGTCCCTTTAAAACCTTCCCATGCTTTTGTCATTGTTTCTGTCATTTCTTTTTCCTCCTGTTTTTTGAAAATTGATTCACAATGTTTTTACACTTACATTGTATCGGAAAATAACACAGTCCGTCAAGGCCAAAACCGTCTTTAAACACTGATAATACAATAATTCTGTTTCAAAACGATGGAACAGTTACTATAAAAAGTTTTTATCTGTACCACTTTGATAGGGTTTTACAAATAATTTTCATTTATAAGTTTGTGAAGTTGGTTTTCTTTTTCACAATATATAAACAGTTTTCCTTTATTAATATCATTCTTTTATGAAAATAATTTATACTAAATTTGAGTAATCTTTGATAATTTCATAGCGACGTCGGTCTATCGTCTGGTTTTCACGATTAATACAGCTTGCTTTTATTTTTTTTCGAATAAAAAAAGAAAATAATTGCAATGGCAGAAAGGGTTGACACCGATTAAAAAAAGAAAATGCTCGTCTTTAACATTAAAGATGTGTAATAAAGGACAATTTGTTATAATGGAGAAGAGAAAATCAAGAAGGAGATTATTATGGCCCAACGAAAAATTGTCTTAATAGACGGAAGTAGTTTAGCATTTCGTGCATTCTATTCGATTTTAGATTTGGAACGCTTTAAAAATCGTTCAGGATTGCATACTAATGCTTTATATAGTTTTAATCGCATGTTAGATAATGTGTTACAACAATTTGAACCCACCCATGTATTAGTAGCGTTTGATAAAAGTGAGCGGACATTCCGTACTGAAAAATATGCAGAATACAAAGGTGGACGTCAAAAGACACCGAGTGAATTTAAAGAGCAAATGCCTTATTTTAGAGTTTTACTGGATGCTTATGGCATTAAACACTATGATGTCTTAGGTTATGAAGCAGATGATATTATTGGAACTTTATCCAATCAAGCAGATAAGGACGATCAAGTCGTGGTGATTTCAGGAGATAAAGACTTAATCCAATTAGCTAATGAGAATACGACAGTTTATGTTACACGCCGTGGGGTGAGTGATCTAGAACCGTATACCCCTGCCGTAATTCGTGAAAAGTATGATATTACCCCTGAACAAATTATCGATATGAAGGGCTTGATGGGCGATTCATCCGATAATTATCCCGGTATCACCCGTATTGGTGAAAAGACGGCACTAAAATTATTACATCAATTTGGAACAGTTGAAGCGATGTATGAACGTTTAGATGAGTTAAAACCTTCTAAAATGAAAGAAAACATTATTAACGATGAAGCAAATGCCCGCATGAGTAAAGACTTGGCGCGTATTTTATTAGAAGCACCGATTGACATTTCAGTGGACGATATTACGATGAATGAGAAAAATATCGACGCTTTAACAGAGTTTTATCGTCAAATGGAATTTAATAGCTTCCTATCAGCTTTAGGCAGTGAAGAAGTAATTAGCGATGCGTCAGAAGTGATGGAATCCGATTATGAAGTGATTTACTTAGAAGTGATTAAAGAAGAGCATTTACCTGATCAAACAGCGATTCACTTTGAAACGATTGAAGAAAACTATCATTTTGCAGATGTGGTCAAAGTCACTTGGTCAGATTTAGTATCCCATCAAGTCTTTGTCACGGAAGCAAAAACAGCTTTTGATTCAGCCTTGTTTAAAGAATGGTTAGCCAAGGAGTTAACTGAAAAAGTTTCCTATGATACCAAAAAAGATATGGTGATTGCAGCTCGTTTCGGTGCCTCTTTACAACATGTGACCTTTGATGTCTCGATTGCGACTTATTTAGCGGAACAAAGCCAAGACCAACATATTGAAGCCATTCAAAGCTTTTTAGGCTTACCGGTAACGGTGCAACTTGATGAAAGTATTTATGGCAAAGGTGCTAAATTAGCCGTCCCAGAAGACGCTGAAATTGTCAACCAACATGTTGCCAATAAAGTCGAAGCGTATGAACAAGTCAAAGACCCGCTTTTAGCAAAATTAGAAGCTGTAGCGGCTACCGAACTTTTCTTGACCATGGAAATGCCATTGGCTGTTGTCTTAGCGAAGATGGAAATTGAAGGAGTTAAAGTCGATGCGTCGGCCTTAGACGAGATGAATACTTTATTATTAGAACGCCTTGCGGATATGGAAAAAGAAATCCATGAGCTAGCGGGGCATGAATTTAACATTAATTCGCCAAAACAATTAGGAGAAATCTTATTTGATAAACTAGGCTTACCCGTGATTAAAAAGACTAAGACCGGATACAGTACAGCAGCGGATGTGTTAGAAAAATTAAAATACCAGCACCCGATTGTTGAGAAGATTTTGGATTATCGCCAAATTGCGAAATTGCAAGGGACTTATTTAGCGGGCTTACCACGTTTTATTAAAGAAGACGGTAAAATTCATACGCGTTTTATGCAAACACTGACCCAAACCGGACGTTTAAGTAGTACCGATCCTAACTTACAAAACATTCCGATACGCTTAGAAGAAGGGCGTAAAATCCGCAAAGCATTTGTACCAAGTCATGAAGGATGGCAATTATTGGGAGCGGACTATTCACAAATTGAGTTACGTGTGTTAGCTCATATTTCAGAAGATGAGCACATGCGTCAAGCCTTTATCGATGATGAGGACATCCACTCAGCGACCGCCCGCCGTGTCTTTGGTTTACCAGAAGACGAACCGATTACCAGCAATCATCGTCGCCAAGCGAAAGCTGTCAACTTTGGAATTGTCTATGGTATTAGTGATTATGGTTTATCACAAAACTTAAACATCACGCGTAAAGAAGCGAAAACATTTATCGACACCTACTTTGACAAATATCCAGGGGTAGCCGAGTATATGAAAGAGATTGTCAAACAAGCCAAGGAAGATGGGTATGTAACGACCTTGTTTAATCGTCGTCGTTATTTACCGGATATACATTCTTCCAACTTTAATATCCGTTCATTTGCTGAAAGAACCGCGATGAACTCACCGATTCAAGGTTCGGCTGCTGATATTATAAAAATCGCAATGATTCGCCTAGATGAGGCCATCACGAAAGAAAATTTACAAGCCAAATTATTATTACAAGTGCACGATGAGTTAATTTTAGAAGCGCCACCAGAAGAAATGGCACGACTAGCGGAGTTAGTTCCAGAAGTAATGGAAAGGGCTGTTGAATTAGCAGTGCCATTAAAAGTGGAAGCTAACCAAGGTGAAAACTGGTATGAATTAAAATAAAAGAGATGAAGGGCAAGACTGAACATTGGTCTTGTCTTTCGTGGTTTATAGAAGAAAATAAGTCTTCAAGTATCATTACAATTTATACAATGAAACAGTCTTATTGTGTTTAAAATAGTTGCATCAATAGCGAAGTATATCTGGAAAAATTAAGTGGTGCTGGCAGTCGTTAAGAAGTAGAAAAACGGATGATAGTTGCTTCGTTTGTTAATGATGGCCAGTGGAGACGACTCATCGATGTCACTGAAAAAGCAAAAAAACCAAGTGGTGTTTTTTAAGTTTTTGTCAGCTCAGTCTAAAAAACTGACCTACTACGTTTTGAAATCATGAAACGTAGCAGGCTCAAGTAAACTAAAATAGCCAAGAATGGGAGTGGGCATAAACTTGATAAGTTTAGTTAAGATTATTGTTCGTTAATTAAAAGCGCAGTGGTTGAGTGGCATCAAACTGCGTCTTAATGACTTGCTTGAGCCCCACTCCCTTTAATCATCGAAAATAGACACTCATTTGTGCTGGTAGGAACTTAGTATGAGTGGGATTTTCTATCACGCGAAGTAAGTGAGGATTTTTCGCAATGTGTGCGAAACGTCATTTGTGCGAAGGTAAGGATTGAATGTTAACAAATATTAAAATCAAATAGACCGTAACATCAAGGAAATGCAGGTGAAACATTGATAACAGTAATAACCTTTGATAAAATCAAATTATTATATGAGGGTACCGCTTAGCATAAATAAAGACTTTAATGAGCGGTTTTACTAAAGGAGTTTTAAGATGCCAGAATTACCAGAAGTCGAGAGTGTCCGTCAAGGATTAATCCGCTTGGTGCAAGGGAAAGTCATTCAGGACATTGTGATTGATTGGGAGCGAATTATCGTCACCGAACAACCTTTATCAGACTGGATCGAACATTTAAAAGGTCAACAAATCAATACGGTTGAAAGAAGAGCTAAATTTTTAATTTTCCGCTTTGATGATTGGGCGCTGATTTCCCATTTGCGTATGGAAGGGAAATACCATTTTTACCCCGCTGATGAAGTGCCAGCTACTAAAGATAATCATACTCATGTTCGTTTTCTTTTTACTGATGGTAGCCAACTACATTATCACGATGTAAGAAAATTTGGACGCATGGAATTAGTCGCACCTGAATCCGTAAATAATTATTTCTTAGCACGTAAATTAGGACCAGAACCGAATGCGGAACAATTCCATTTGTCGACTTTTAAAACACAATTAAGTCAATTGAAAAAGTCAATCAAACCATTACTTTTAGATCAAAGAGTCGTGGCGGGGTTGGGTAATATTTATGCCGATGAAGTGCTCTTTGAAGCAAAAATTCATCCCACTAGACTAGCCAACAGCTTAACAGATCAAGAAGTGGCACAATTATATGATGCGATTTTAAACATTATGGCGGCAGCCATCAAAGCCGGTGGTTCAAGCGTGAGAACGTACTTAAACTCATTAGGAGAAGCTGGTACCTATCAAGAACAATTAAAAGTCTATGGACGACCTGAAGAACCGTGTCCACGCTGTGGTCAATTAATCAGTAAAATCCAATTTGCCGGCCGCGGGACACATTTTTGTAGCCATTGTCAGCCAGTAGCATACGTTGAAGAGGCTTAGAATATATTCTGAGTCTTAACGAGAATATTCAATTAAAGGAGGGGTATTGAAGTGAGAAAAATTGGGATTACTGGTGGTATTGCGACTGGAAAATCAACCGTTTCAGATTACCTTCGACAAAAAGGCTACACGGTCGTTGATGCTGACGAAGCGGCACGAGCAGTAGTCGCACCAATGAGCCTAGGGATTGAAAAAGTGATTGACGCTTTCGGCCACCAAATGGTCAAAAGTGACGGTCAATTAGACCGGGAATTATTAGGCAGTGTTATTTTTAAGGATGAAGCAAAACGCGATCAACTCAATCATTTGTTACATCCTTTGATTATGGATTGGATGGACCAACAAATCGCCAAAGCAGAAGCGGAGATTGTCTTTGTTGATGTGCCATTGTTGTATGAAGTAGGTTATGACCAAAAAGTCGATCAAGTTTGGTTAGTTTATGTCAATCGTATGACCCAATTGCAACGCCTAATGGAGCGCAATCACTTAACAGAGCAAGAAGCCAACCAACGGATTGACAGCCAATGGTCCTTAGAAGCTAAAAAAGAAAAAGCCGATGTCGTCATTAATAATGAAGGTGACTTAGACGCTTTATACCGTCAAATAGATCAGTTATTAGAAGAATTATAATCAGGTAATGGGTGGTCCAATCATAATAGTAACGTTATGGCGAAACAGCGACCTTTATACTGCAATTATCACACCGTCTCAACTGAGGATAGTTAAGACTATTGTAATAGCTCCGCCACTAAGGTTTATTAAGACTACTGGCTTAATATCGCAATTGAGGTTTGTTATTACTATTACCACAATGTTGCACTTAAGGTTTAAGAGGATTACTATCATACCGTCGCAACATAGATTAAATACAACTAGCACAACATCGAAACTACAGGTTATAGGTATCAATAAGCTAAAATACGAACTCAATTTTATGAGTTTAGTTATACGAAAATTACAGGATTAACAGCACAAAATTCAAACAAAGTGCAGTGCTTGTCATGACAAAAAGGAGAAAAAAGATGGACTTTTTATTTTTAATATTTGTTTTCGTGGTGTTATTCATCTTGTCAAGAAGAGATGAGCGCAGAAATAAACGCTATTATCAACAGATGAATCACTATCAAACATATAATCAATATGGACAACCGGTGAACCCCTATCAACAAGCACCGTACCCACCTTATGGTAAAGTGATTGGTAAATGGACTTATTTCTTAGTAGTTTTCTTTTTAGGTGGCTTGGGTGTTCATAAATTTATCGCTGGCAAACGGGTTCAAGGATTATTATATTTAGCCTTTTCATGGACTTTTGTGCCTAGCTTATTTGCTTTTTTCCATTTGATTGGAGTGTTATTTAGACAACCAGACCAGTTTGGCAATATTTATATTTAATATTTGTTGCGTTAGATGACGAACAGAAGGCAATATGATATTTTGACTGAATATTTATTTTTAATATTGGTAGTGTTAGATGACCTCTATCTATTGAATCTAAGCGTCTAAGAATCAATTTTTTAACTCATAAAACTTTCACTACCGCATCATACTATCATGAAACTAACTGAGTTTTTCAGAGTGTCAAAGCCGGTATAGATATGCTACAATAAGAATAACTAACAGTGTTTAGAAAGGAGGAGCGCTTTTTATGCTATGTCCAAAATGTCAAAGTTCACAAACAAAAGTAATTGATTCACGCTCGGTCGATGATGATACTTCGATTCGCCGTCGTCGTGAGTGTTTAAATTGTGGGTACCGTTTTAATACTTATGAACGAGTGGAACGTACGCCTTTACTTGTGGTTAAACGAGATGGCACTCGTGAAGAGTTTAGTCGTGAAAAATTATTAAGAGGGATTATTCGTTCCGCAGAAAAACGTCCGATAACGAGAGAACAAATGGAACGTTTGGCCTCCGATGTTGAAAATGATATTCGCAATTATATTGACACGGAGATTCCAAGCGAACAAATCGGTGAATATGTGATGCCTCGTCTTTTAGAATTAGATGAAGTCAGTTACATCCGATTTGCGAGTGTTTACCGTCAATTTCAATCACGCGAAATGTTTATGAAAGAATTGGAAAGCATGATGAAATCACGAAGTGAAGTGCAAGAGAGCGATGAGTGAATTAAAAAGTCCAATCCAACCCTTTATCGTGAGACATAAAGGAGCCCTGTCGGCCATCCAAATGCAAAGCCTAGTGCAATTGTATCAACCGATTATCGGGATGGATGCCGTCAATTTTTATTTATTATTATTCCAACAGCCGGTCAATGAACAAAAGATTTCAACGCAAAAAGTTCATTCGAGTTTATTTCCTTATATCGCGGGTTCGTTAGGGAAAATAGATGATGCGCGCCTCCATTTAGAAGCAGTCGGCTTAATTGAGACCTTTAAACAAACGGGTGAAGGGATTTTATATCCTACGTTGCTCTATGATATGCAATATCCATTGTTGATTAAGGACTTTTTAGACAATCCTTTATTAAGTAACGCCTTGATCAATCAATTAGGCGATGTGGAATTTTTTGAAGTAGTGCGCCAATGGGAAATTGCCCCTATCGAAATGGCTGAATATGAAGAAGTGACCGTCTCCTTTGAAACAATCATGACGCCAACTCATAACGACTACCAAGCACAAGCTTATGAAGCTAAAAATGGTTATAATCTGCAACACCATGAACAAAAACCACCCTCACTCTCTGTGGTAGATGATTTTGACTATATGCAAGTAATGCGCCAATTAATTAGGGCAGGCATTGATCACCAAGTCTTAGGGCCGAGAGTTAAGCAAGAAACATTGGCGATTCACAAAGTCTACGGTTTTGATGAAGAACAGATTAGTCAGTTATTATTAGAAAGCTATGATGGTGAATTACCGGCTATTCAATATCAAGAGTTAAAATTAGCTGCTCAACGGATGAGCGAAAAGAATAAACATCAAACAACCAATGTTCCACCCGCTTCGTCACAGCCAACAAAAGAGATTGTTAAAAAAACGACCATCCAAACATTAAAAGAGCAATATCCTCATTTTCCAGAAGCAGATTTAGAAGTCATGGCTCTGTGTGAAGAAGTATCACCCGAAGTATTGTTAACGCAAATTAAACAATCAAAAAATGGCTTTGTCTCTAGTAATGAACTCCAGTATGTTCATAATATTGCGATGCGCTCGCAACTACCAAAAAGTGTACAAACTTTCTTAGTCTATTATTTATTAATGATTGAGAATCGTGCTGATTTTCAAAAAGGTGAAAGTGAACGGATTGCTAACTTATGGCAACAAGAACAGTTAACCACAGTGGCGAAAGTAATGACCTTTGTTCATCAAAAAGCCAAAGAGCGCATGATGAAGCAAAAACAATACGAAAACCGCCAAAATCACCATAAATCATATCCAAGCTATCAACGTCAAAAGAAAACGGAGCGTCAGCCTTATTGGGCACAGCAGAATCAACAAAGTCAAGAAAACCAATCAGATACACAGCCGACCGATACTCCAGCGGTTGAACAACCATCGGAAGTTGATTTGCGTAGTCAATTAGGTCAAATATTTGAGAGAGGACGGGATGAAAAATGAAAACCATTCAAGAAATATTAAAAAACTTCTTAAACGAACCGCATTTTAATGAAACATATAAAAAAACAGTGAGCCATATTTTAAATCATCCAGCGGTACAAGAGTTTGTTCATTTACACGAAGAGTCCGTGTCTCAAGAAATGATTCGAAATTCGCTTTCCAAACTGAATGAGTTTGTATTAGAATATGATGCTTATCAAGCAGGTAAACCGGGGAAAAATCCCGGTTATACCCCCATCTTATTTATCAATCAAAATTATATTGATATCGCTTATCAACCAACACCTGAATTTTTACGAATGCAAGAAGAACGTAAAATGCGCTCATATATTGATAACCGTATGATGAGTCGGGATGTGCGTGATGCGAAGATTAATGATGTAAACTTGGATTCTGCTTCGAGAAAACAGTTAATGTCTGAAGTGGTTTCGTTTGTGAGACAATATAAAGAAAATCCCTATCAAGCCCAAGGCTTATATATTGCTGGACCTTTCGGGATTGGGAAGACATTTATTTTAGGGGCATTAGGTAATGAGTTAGCCCGTCTAGGCATTAAAGTAATGATGTTACATTATCCAACCTTTGCGACCGAGATTAAAGAAGCAATTACCTCCAATCAGGTGCAATCGATTATTGATGATGTCAAGAAACCCCAAATCTTAATGTTAGATGATATTGGGGCAGAAAGTAATTCAGCTTGGTTACGCGATGATGTGTTAAGTGTCATCTTAGAATACCGTATGAAAGAGAAATTACCGACCTTCTTTACGTCCAATTTCTCAATGGATGAATTAGTCTATCATTTACAAGAAACCCGTGATGCAACGGAGAGTATTAAGGCAGCTCGAATTATGGAGCGGGTGAAATTTTTATCACACGAAGTAAGATTAGATGGCGAGAATTTACGTCAAAAAGAAAGAGGGCATTAAGTCGATGAAATTTGATCCACAAGACCAACAAGATTTTTTAAGAATTATTAAAAGTCTATTGTTCACCAGTATATTCGTCCAAATAGTCATTTTAGGCGTCTATGTCTTTGGTGAAAAACAATTAACCTTAGCATTTCCTATGTTATTAGGTATTTTCGTTACCATCGTGGCACTGGTTTATAGCTTTGGCTTAAGGGACTAAATTAATATAAAATGTATAGCGTGGGCTAGAAGGAAACCAAATGGTGTTGGTAACTTTCTAGCCCACGCTACTTTATGAATGATGATAAATGGACAAGATTTGCGAGGGCAAAAGTACAAATTGTTAGTTTAACGCTATTTGGCGACGATAATTATTATATGTTTTTGTAAATATCGCCTCGATTATTGATATCGATAATGTGAATATTACCGTTAGTATGAGTGTGGGTGAAAATGACCCGGTAATCGCCAATACGTAGTCTAAAACCATTATAGCCTTTTAGTTTTTTTACATCGCCTAAAGGTAATAAACTGATGGCAGTTAAAATTCTATTAGCATGATTCTTGGGAAGTCTTTTAATGAATTTTATTTAAAGTCGCCCCTTGAGAAAACCGTGTAATTCACTACATGGATGAATCAAGTTCTAGGGCGA
>NZ_BCQX01000065.1 GCF_001552295.1 Globicatella sanguinis NBRC 15551
CCCCTTGTTTCCTTTTTAATATCAACATAACTGTGTAAAAAACATTGCTACCATATAAAAATAGACTAAAGTATACAAGTGATAGTTTCCAAAGAAACCATCTTAACATCATGTATGATTGATCTATCTTTCCATAATTAAGACAATCCGATAATTGTGCCTTCCTCGGTAATATCCATATGGTTGGCAGCAGGTACTTTAGGTAAACCGGGCATGGTCATAATATCGCCCGTTAATGCTACAATAAAGCCGGCACCTGCATACACTTTTAAGTGACGAACGGTTACTTCAAAATCAGTTGGCGCTCCTAATAATTTTGGATTATCAGTAAATGAATATTGTGTTTTCGCCATACAAATAGGCAATTTGTCGAAACCTAAGGTCGTTAATCGACGAGCTTGACGACGTGCTTGTGGGGTTAACTTCACTTGGCGTCCACCATAAATCTTTTGCACGATTGCTTGCAATTTTTCTTCAATCGTATCCTCTAATTGATAAACATATTGCAATTTGGATTCTTTTTCGGCAGCAACAACTACTTTTTCTGCTAGCTCCATGTTTCCTTTACCGCCATTAGCCCAACCATCTGATAAAGCTACTTCGACTTCCAATTCGTGACACACTTGCTGCACTACCGCAAATTCAGCCTCCGTGTCGGTAGCAAATTTATTAATCGCCACCACAACTGGTTTGCCAAATTGTTCATTTACATTTTGTACGTGACGACGTAAGTTGGCCACACCCTTTTCAAGTGCTGTCACGTTTTCTTTAGATAAATCTTCGCGTTTAACACCTCCATGCATTTTCAAAGCACGGATAGTCGCCACCACAACGACAGCATCAGGTTCTATTTCGCCAAGGTGACATTTAATGTCCATAAATTTTTCTGCACCTAAATCTGCACCAAAGCCTGCTTCGGTAACGGTGTAATCTGCTAATTTCATTGCTGTCTTCGTAGCGATGATTGAATTACAACCATGCGCGATATTGGCAAAAGGACCACCATGAATAAAGGCTGGTGTGCCTTCTAATGTTTGTACTAAATTCGGATTAATGGCATCTTTCATTAATATAGCTAACGCACCTGATATTTGAAGGTCTTCCACCGTAACAGGTTCACCACTATTGTTATAAGCAACAATGATTCGGCCTAATTTGGACTTTAAGTCGGTCATGTTTTCCGCTAAACATAAAATAGACATGATTTCTGAAGCCACAGTAATATCAAAACCATCTTCATGTGGAAAGCCATCTGATTTTTTACCTAATCCTGAAACAATATTACGAAGTTGGCGATCATTCATATCAACGACACGTTTCCAAGTAATGGAACGAGCATCAATATCTAATTCATTACCATGATGAATATGATTATCTAAAGCAGCTGCCACTAAATTATTGGTTGCGGAAATTGCGTGGAAATCTCCTGTAAAATGAAGATTGATATCTTCCATCGGAATAACTTGCGAGTAACCTCCACCAGCAGCACCACCTTTCATCCCAAAGACTGGACCTAAAGAAGGTTCACGTAAAGCAACCATTGCATTCTTACCAATCTGTCTAAGACCATCGGCTAATCCAACTGAAACGGTTGTTTTACCCTCACCGGCCGGCGTTGGCGAAATGGCTGTCACTAAAATCAGTTTACCGTTTTGACGTTCGTCTAAATCAGCTATTTGGTTGACTAAAACCTTTGCTTTATCATGACCATAAGGGGATAACTCGGTTGGTTGAATACCTAATTTATCCGCAATGACTTGAATTGGTAATGGTTGGATGCTATGTGCAATTTCAATATCAGTTAAATGTGACAAAAATTCTTACTCTCCTTCTCTTATTGGCCAATATCTTGACGATAACTTAAATTTGAACTTTTAATTTGTTTAACCAACTCATAGGCTCTTTCTCTAGCCATCGCTCGACTACTTCCCAAGCCCACTGCAGTTAATACTCGCCCACCGATATTCACAATGGTATCTTCTATTTTTTTGGTTCCATTATGAAATAATAGTTGATCCGAAGCTATTGATGGCGGTAATTCAATCGGATGGTTTTTATCAAACGTTTGTGGATATCCTTTAGAATGAAGCACCACCCCAACTGAATGTTGGGGAGACCACTGAAGGTCATGCTCATTCAAATTATTTGCAATGGCCTTTTGAATTAATTCAACTAAATCCGATTCAAGTCTTGGTAAAAGCACTTGCGTTTCAGGATCGCCAAAACGAACATTAAATTCCAAGACTTTGGGTTGGTGATGATCGACCATTAATCCAACAAATAAAACCCCTGTGAAATCAAACCCTTCTGACTCTAATCCATATTCAATTTGTGCTAAAAGAGTTTGAATCCGTTGATGCAAATCAGTGGCAAGACTATTAGTTGGAGAATAGCCACCTAAACCGCCGGTATTAAGTCCTTGATCGCCTTCTTCGGCTTTTTTATAATCATGGGCCATATCTAATGGAAATAATTTATTATGTGAAACCAAACATAAGAGTGATATTTCCTCACCCGTTAAATATTCTTCAATAACCACTTGATGACCTGCTGCACCAAATTTGTGATGATTCATCATCGAGTCAAGCGTCTCTTTTACTTCTTCTCTTGTCTGAGCAATCACAACCCCTTTTCCTAGTGCTAAACCATCTGCTTTTAAAACGATTGGCAAAGATAACGATTCAGTCACGCGGATTCCTTCTTCATAAGAGGTTACCGTTTCATAGGTAGCAGTTGGAATTTGATGGCGGACTAAAAACTGTTTGGTGAAATCTTTTGAGCCTTCAAACTGAGCACAATGACGATTCGATCCAAAGATAACGAGCCCTGCAGCTTCAAAAGCATCAACTACACCTAGACATAGTGGTTCCTCAGGACCCACTATGGTCAGGTCTATCGCTCTCTCTTGAGCAAAAACCACTAAAGCTGGAATATCTGTTGGTTCTATTTCAACTTGAGTCGCAATTGAGGCTATACCAGCATTGCCTTTCGCTACAAACACTTCTTCAACTTGTGGCGATTGTGACACTTTCCAAGCTAGCGCATGTTCACGGCCACCATTTCCGATAATCAATATTTTCACAGATTGCCTCCTAATGTTTGAAATGACGCATGCCAGTAAAGATAACCGAGATGTCTTGTTGATTAGCGGCTTCAATCACTTCCGCGTCTTTAACTGAACCACCCGGTTGGATAATCACTTTAATGCCATAATCGACTAATGTATCAATAGTATCTTTAAAGAAGAAGGCATCTGATGCTACAACAGCCCCTTCTAATGGAAATTCTGATCGTTCAAGCGATTTTTCTAAAGCCCAAACGCGTTTCACTTCGCCATGACCTAGGCCATAGGTTTGGCCATTTTTAGCTACTACCATTGCATTAGATGCAATATGTTTGCACACTTTCCACGCAAAAATCAAATCTTGTTTCTCTTCTTCGGTAATCGCACGTTCAGTCATTAACTCCCATTTTTCAAAAAGTTCACGGTCAGTCTCTTGTAATAATAAACCATCGACTGTTTCTTTGAATTGTAAATTATTGGGTTTAATGTCTCCTAAAGTCGGTATTTCTAACAAACGGATGTTTTTCTTCGCTTGCAATACAGCTAATGCTTCCTCAGAAAATTCAGGCGCTGCCACAATTTCTAAAAAGGTTTTGCTTAGTAATTGTGCCGTTTCTAAATCGACTGGACGATTAAGGCCAATAATACCGCCAAAAATAGAATTCGGATCACAGTCATGCGCTTTTTGATACGCTTCTGCTAATGTGGCACCAATCGCAACACCACATGGGTTCGCGTGTTTAACTGCTACAGCAGTTGGTTCTTCAAATTCTAATAATAAATCCAAACAAGCTTTTAAATCATTTAAATTATTATAGGATAATTCCTTGCCATGTAATTGCTTAAAGTTATATTTCTTTTGACTAGTTGAATAATATGCAGCTTGTTGATGTGGATTTTCGCCATAACGTAAGGATTGTGGTGTCTTATAAGCTAAGGTTAAATATTCAGGAAAAGCTACTTCATTAGTACGATTAAAGTAAGCTGCTATTTGTGCATCGTAGTAGGCTGTCAAATTAAAAGTTTTGCCAGCTAAGGTCTGACGCTCCGCTAAACTTAAGCTCCCGTTTTCTTGTAATCGGCTTAATACCCAATCATAATCCGTTTGTTCCACGATAATAGTGACATCTTGATAGTTTTTAGCTGCCGCACGAATCATCGATGGACCGCCTACATCAATTTTTTCAATAATATCACCATGAGTCGCATCGACTTTAGCAACCGTCTCTTCAAATGGATATAAACTATTCACGACCATATCAATACTTTGAATATCATGTTCTGCTAAGGTTTGGCGGTGTTCTTCATTATCTCGTTTAAATAAGATCCCTCCATGAATAGCTGGGTGGAGTGTTTTTACTCTTCCGCCTAACATATCTGGATAAGAGGTAACATCTTCAACGGGAGTGACGGCAATCCCAGCCTCTTCTAAACATTTTTGAGTACCTCCGGTCGATAATATTTCCCAACCAAGGTCAACTAAACCTTGAGTGAACTCGACAATACCTGTTTTATCATATACTGAAATTAATGCACGCACGATGAATTTCCTCCTATTAAGTCTTTAATACTTTCAATTAAAATATGATGTTCGATTTCTAATACACGTTGTTGTAAGCTTTCAGGGGTATCTTCTGGCAATACATGAACCACTTCTTGACGAATGATAGGTCCCTCATCTAACTCTGCGTTAACTATATGGGTAGTCGCACCCGTTATTTTCACCCCACGTTTAATCACCGCTTCATGAACTTTTAAACCATAAAATCCTTTACCGCTAAATGCCGGAATTAAAGAAGGATGAATATTTAAAATTTGAGTTGGATAGGCCGCTAATAGTTCTGGCCCTATTTTTCTTAAATAACCTGCTAATATTACGTAATCTACTTGGGCTGATTGTAAGGCAGAGGTTATATCACCCTCTAAGCGGCTGGTCAGGGTCTTAATCCCAGCCAAGCGCGCTCTTTCCAAACCATAAGCTGTAGCATCTGATGAAATGACGATGGCTATTTCCACGTCTAACACTTGCTGATGACAAGCATCAATGATTGCTTGAAGATTACTGCCTCCCCCTGAAATTAATACACCTAACTTTATCTTTCTCATGATAAACGTACACCTGTAAAGTCATCGCTAATTGTCCCTAAAACAAAGGCCTGACTATCAACAGTCGCTAGACAATTAAGTGCTGTCTCTACGGCTGCTGGAGCGACGACCACTACTAGTCCAACGCCCATGTTAAAGGTGCCATACATTTCATCACGATCGATTTGTCCCCATTCTTGTAATAATTTAAAAATGGCTTGTTCAGGAATCGCTTGGGTATCGATTGTAATCCCTAGATTATCGGGAAGGATGCGAGGTAGATTTTCTTCTAAACCGCCACCAGTTATATGGGCAATCCCTTTAACCTCAACACAATCGAATAAGGCGGCCACTTCTTTTGCGTAAATACGTGTGGGCACTAATAATATTTCGCCAACCGTTTGATCTAAACCAGGAATATTATCTTCATAGCTGATATTAGCTTTTTCTAAGATTGCTCGTACCAATGAAAATCCATTAGAATGGACCCCTGATGAAGCTAATCCAATCGCCACATCCCCTGGTTTTATATTGGCACCTGTGATTATTTTTTCTTCATCTACCAGACCGACGACAAATCCTGCTAAGTCATATTCATCTTCTGAATACATTCCGGGCATTTCTGCCGTTTCGCCACCAATCAGTGCTGCACCAGCTTGTTGACAGCCCGTAACTACTCCTTCAACAACTGCTGCCATCTTTTCCGGAATTAATTTTCCGGTAGCGATATAATCTAAAAAAAACAATGGTTTTGCACCTTGACATAAAATGTCATTGACACACATTGCCACACAATCAATACCAATTGTATGGTGAATATTTAAGGTTTGCGCAATCATCAACTTGGTGCCTACCCCATCAGTACCTGAGACTAACACCGGTTTTTTTATCCCCATTAAATCAGGTTTGAAAACACCAGAAAAACCTCCTAAATTGGTTAGTACTTCCGGACCATGTGTTTTTTTAACCATATCTTTCATTAATGCAACTTGCTCATAACCGGCTGCTTTATTGACGCCAGCTGTTTTATAATCTAACCCCACATTATGCCTCCGTTCTTTCAAAGTAGTCGCCATACATTTGTTGACGTCCTATCGCTTTGTATAAACCATTTAGCGATAAGAAAGCTAATGAATCACAGCCAATGATGGCTTTCATTTCTTCAATATTATGTTCATAAGCAATTAATTCGTCATTATCAGGAATATCTACCGTTAAATTATTCGAGCTAACAATTTGCGGTGCCGCGATTCTGACATGTACTTTATTAGCTCCTTTTTCTTTTAAATTCTTTACAATTCGTTTAATAGTAGTGCCTCGAACAATTGAATCGTCAATTAATATAATGTCACGATTCATAATGTTGCCACGAATCGGCGTTAACTTAATCTGAATGCCACGTTCGCGTTCGACTTGCGTTTCTTCGATAAATGTACGGCCGACATAGCGATTACGGACAAACCCCTCTTGGAAAGGAATGCCGGATTCTTTGGCATAACCTAAAGCAGCAATCACGCCAGAATCCGGAGCACCAATCACAATATCAGCTTCAACTGGTGCCTCTAAGCTCAACATTTTTCCTAAACGGTAACGCGCATCATAAACTGAAATATTATCAATTACCGAATCTGGACGAGCGGTATAAATAAATTCAAATGCACAAATATTAGACGTTTCATTTGAAAGGTAATAAGATGTTTGCCCATTTGCGGTATGAATAAAAATCTCACCCGGTTGCAAGTCGCGAACAAAACGTGCACCAATCGACTCAATGGCACATGATTCAGTCGCAACAATCGTCGCTTGTGAATCATAACCGATACATAAAGGTTTAATGCCCATAATATCACGGTAAGCAATCATCTTATCGTCATTGAGATAAATGAAACTAAACGCACCTTCAAGACTCAATAAGTACTCTCTTAAGTCTGCACATTCACCTTCAAGGCGATCCCATAAATCGTCAAAAACAGAACCTTCATTGGTAACCACACCATCAAAAACCATCACCGCCCCATTTCGTTGGATTGGCATATCCGGTGTGTGGTCATAACGGAACTTATATTTTACAAAGCCAACGCCCTTTGATCCTTTCAAATCATCATTTTTTCCACGGGCAAAGCTTCGCTTAATAAGTCCCGGTCCAACACAAAGGTCCACTTCTCCGTCATGCACGGTCGCAATACCAGATGATTGTTGCCCTCTATGTTGTAAGGCATAAATACCAAAATAAATGGAAGTAAAAACATCTTTGGGCTCTGTTGAAAAGTATCCAAATAATCCACTCATGGTAAGCCCCTTATAGGTCGGTAATGTCATCAGCCATCTTGATAACATTTTGTTTCATTTGTTGTTTATAGGCTAATAATTTTGCAGCGATGTCTTTATCATGAACCGCTAAAATTTGAGCTGCTAAAATCGCAGCATTAGCTCCACCATCAATCGCAACCGTTGCGACTGGAACACCTGAAGGCATTTGCACAGTTGATAATAATGCATCAAGACCATCAAGCGTTGATGATTTAACCGGAATTCCGATTACTGGTTTAATCGTCGCACCAGCTAATACCCCCGCTAAATGGGCTGCTTTTCCAGCCATCGCAATGTACACATCTGCCTCATCACGTTCCACTTCTTCCAGTAATAAATCTAAGGCACGGTGAGCAGAAATCACTAATACTTTGTAAGGTAAACCAAATTCTTTTAATTGTTCTACGACTTTTTGAGCAATTCCTTTATCGGAGGAAGATCCCATAATAATTGTTATCATTGCTATTCCTTTCTATATTTAAAGTTTTTAATTAAAATATTGACGAGCTGACTGAATAAATGGCGGTAAAGCTTCAATTTCAATATTGACGTATAAATCCTTATCCATTCTTTCAGGGTTTGAAACGGAAGCAAAGACTAAGCCATCTGGACTGGTCATCGCATCCACTGCGGGTGCATGATGGTACTCATTAAATACCGATAACACTTGCCCATTAGCAAATAATTCATCTGCTTTATCCCCTAAATCAATTTGTCCCCAAGCAGTCGCTACTGCGGTTGAGAATATTGGCGATGTCGCTTTGTTCGCCCATGCTGAATAATTAGACACTAGGGTACTTGGAATAATGTCTGCCATAAATTTGCCATATGGATTTTGGTTGACTTGAATCTTGGTTCCTGGTTGGAAACGTCCGAATTCAATTAAACCGGCACGAATTAAACTTGCTCCTGCAGAACCAGCTCCGTAAATTAGCCCTTTTTGTTCAAGATGTTGCATGATGGCTTGTCGAACAGCTTCATCCTGAAGTACTAAATCCCAACCAAAGCCAGATTCACTTGGTTCATTAGCAAACACAAAACCTGAAGCCAATGCAATTACTTGATAATCGTTTATTTTAGCTGCTAGTGCCGCCACAGATTGTTGATAGAGTTCATGACTTGAAGTTTGAATAATGTGAAATTCTGTCATAAAACCTGCCGCTTCAAAAGCATCACGTAAGTCATATTCCGTATTGGCACCTAAAATTACTGGAATCAATACACGAGGTTGATTGTTTTTAACTTGCTCACTGTATGTTTGAGTCACTGGTTTTGGACTTATTTGCATTGGTTTTTCAATCAATTCATACACTGAAGCTAAAACTCGTTTATTTGCTTGATGAATGTCGGTAATCTTAAGTTGAACATCCGCTAAACTAATTACCTCCACTTGTGTTTGACCAATCACTTCATAGGTTAACCCTTCTAAAACAGTTAAGTCTTCTACCTCAACTACAAAAGATCCCATCATTGCTTCAGTTAAACGATGAGCCATTCTGTCATGCAATTGGATTCCAATGTGGTTTCCATAAGCCATATTCAATACTTCTGATAGTAAACCTTTGACACCGACCGTAGAAACAGCAGCTAATTTTCCTTCAATCGCTAACTGATGTAATCTTTCAAGTGTCGCTTTAAAATTACTTAAATCTAAGGTACCGTCTGCTTGAATAACTGATTCTATTAAGACAACCGGATGATTCGCTTTTTTAAAGGCTCGTGATACAACCTGGTGAATGGTTCCCGTCGCTACAGCGAAACTTACTAATGTCGGCGGCACCGTTAATTCTTCGAAAGTACCCGACATTGAATCTTTTCCGCCGATAGCAGCTAATCCTAAAGCCGCCATCACTTCATTCGCACCTAATAATGCTAATACTGGTTTGCCCCATGCTCTTGGATTGTTCCCTAAAGATTCAAAATATTCTTGGAAAGATAAGCGTGCTTTTTTGTAATCAAATCCCATCGCAACTAAACGAGCAATTGATTCTACTACCGCATAATATCCTCCATGGAACGGTGAACGTTCTGCTAAATATGGATGGTAACCATATGCCATCACAGATGTCGTTTGAGTTGCACCTTTATCAACTGGTAAACGAGAAATCATTCCTAATTCTTTCGTTGCACGGAATTTTCCACCATATGGATAAAGCACGGTTCCACGACCAATTGACGCATCAAATTGTTCATCCATTGCTTGTTGATTGGCTTCAGCTAAAGTTTGAACAAAAGCCATCACATTTTCTTCGGTAAAGGCAAACTCTTCGTAATCAAAAGGTTTCTGTGTTGGGTTAACTAAAAGGGCATCCGCTTCTTTTTCGGCCCCATTAGTATTTAAAAATTCACGACTTAAGTCGACAATTTTTTGACCGTTCCAATGCATCACCATGCGTTTTGACGCAGTAACTTCCGCAATAATGGTTGCTTCAACATCTTCATCCGCACAATATTGCATAAAAGTATCAATATCATCTTTTGAAACCACCACAGCCATTCGTTCTTGTGATTCTGATAATGCAATCTCGCCGCCATGCATTCCTGGATATTTGGTTGGCACTTTATCCAAGTCAATCATAAGACCATCGGCTAATTCACCTACCGCAACGGATACCCCACCGGCACCAAAGTCATTACAACGTTTAATCAATCTAACAGCATCGCCATTTCTAAAGAGACGGCCGATTTTACGTTCAATGGACGCATTTCCTTTTTGAACTTCTGCACCGGCCGTTTCAAGTGAAGTTTCTGTTTGAACTTTTGACGAGCCAACAGCAGCACCTAAACCATCACGTCCAGTACGTCCACCTAATAAAACAACATAATCACTAGCTTGAGGCTCTTCCCTAACAACATTCTCTCGCGGAGCCGCCGAAATGAGTGCACCCAATTCCATCCGTTTTGATTCAAAACCAGGATGATAGATATCCTCATTAAAAGAGGCGGTAACCCCATATTGATTGGCATAATCTGCATAGCCAGCAAGCGCCGTTTTAGCAATAACTCGTTGTGGCAATTTGTCTTTACGAACATTTGCCCATGCTTGGTTAGGATTCATTCCGCCACCCAAGCGCATTGCTTGATAAACCCAAGAGCGACCTGACAATGGGTCTCTGACCCCACCGCCAATACAGGTTGACGCTCCCCCAAATGGTTCAATTTCGGTTGGGTGGTTATGGGTTTCGTTTTTAAAGTATAATAACCAATCTTCTTCGGTTCCTTCTACATCTACTTTTATTTCTAAAGCACATGCATTGATTTCAGCAGAAATTTCGACATCCTCTAATTGATGTTTCGATTTTAAGTTTTTCGCTTGAATAGTGGCTAAATCCATTAAAGTAATCGGACGATCGGTGCGTTGTAATTGTTGACGAGTTTGAAGATAATTATCTAAAGCTGCTTGGAATAGAGGTGCAAATTCGCCTGCTTCTACCTCGATATCTTTTAAGTGCGTATTAAATGTTGTATGGCGGCAATGATCGGACCAATACGTATCAATTACTTTTAATTCGGTTAAATTCGGTTCACGGTCTTCTGATTGGAAATAAGTTTGACATAATTTCAAGTCATCAAAATCCATTGCAAACTGTGTACCAAATACCTTTAACGCTTCATCATCCATTGTTAAAAATCCACTAATCGGTTCTAAATCGGTCGTTGCTGACGCTTGAATCACCGGATTGGCTGCATCAAAAGCCACTTCTACTTTTTCAACAGGATTCAAATAATATTGCTTAAACATTTCAAATTGAGTAGTCGAAATATTTTCAATCACAATCACTTCAGAATGATGAACGCGTCCATGATCAAAACCTAAGACTTGACGCATCATTCGTTCGGTCATTTCTTCCTTTTCATTGTATTGGCCTGTTACTTGACGACATCTAAATGCATGTCCAGCAAATAAATCATCAGTATTTAGATGTAAAAGACGATGCGGCGTTGATAACATTCGGTCTTTAACTGTTTCTAATTCAGCTTCACTTAAATTCTCAAAATCAAAAATATCAAAGTAGTGAATGACAAATTCATTTTCCCATCCTAAAAACTCACGTGCTTCTTTCGCTAATCGTTCAACTTTTCCTAACTGTCCTTGAATGGATTCTGTAATTACGCGCATTTTGTTGTCCCCTCTTATAAATAATGAACGATATCTAATGGATTGACGTATTCAGTTTCTTTATAAACACGCATATTACCACCAGACACTTCATCGATTAACACAATTTCATCACTACCCGCTAAACGTCCAAATTCTAATTTAATATCATAAAGTGATAATCCTTTAGTGGCTAAATCTTCTTTAATAATAGTTGAAATATCACGAGTCAATTGTTTGATCTTAGCATATTCACCTTCATTTAAAATTCCTAAGATTTCTAATGCATCTTCATTAATCAGTGGATCTTCTCGGTCATCATCTTTTAGTGTAAATTCAACATACCCTTCCAGTGGCATACCTGATTCAGCATATAATCCATAACGACGAATAAATGAGCCAACCGCTACAAAACGGCAAATAACTTCTAAGCCTTTTCCGAACACTTTAGCCGGTTTAATTTCCATCGTATTCTCATCAATGTTGGCCTCAACAAAATGTGTTGGAATTCCTTTTTCTTCAAGGAGTTCAAAGAAATATTTAGAAACTGTGACATTGGCTTTTCCTGAACCTTCAACCGTTAAACCAACCTGATTGGCACCTGGATCAAATTGGCCATCTTTACCAGTCATATCATCTTTAAAGTGAAAATAGGTTTTACCTTGTTCGTCTTGCAATAAATCTTTCGTTTTACCTCGATAAATGTTTTCCATTCCATTGACTCCTTTACTTTTTATCTGCTCCGACTAACTATAAAAAAAAAATGATGAGGAATATAACTCACACAGACTTTTTTAGTTTAACATTCGCATTTTTTGAATGTCATTCTAATAAAGCCATAATTATTATCCCATCTATGCTTTTATTATAAACAAATATAATAACTATTGTGTAAAAAAACTTATTGTGTTTTATTTCTCCTGTTTAATGTTCGTGTTTTTAAACGGGAGGTAGTCTTTTAGGAGGTATCATCTTATGTTCAAACTTTTTACTAATCCCCAAGATAAAAAAAGCGAGCAAGAAGTAGAAAACCACCGATTTTCGCTTCACCTGCTCGTCCAGTCATAATTTTGGGAGTGAACCAGAAGTAG
>NZ_BCQX01000066.1 GCF_001552295.1 Globicatella sanguinis NBRC 15551
TTAAATAGATATACCTGAACAGAGTTTAAAAAGTTTTTGCCCAGCCTCTGTTTTTTAAATTTATTTATTTAACGAATGATGCTTTCTTACTAATCAAGCAAAATTTGCTATTGTCAACACATCATAGAAAATGTAGGTCATTCTAATCCTAAAACAACACCCAAAATATATAACCATGTGACATCTAAAACGAAAGAAAAAGGGCAAAATGTGATAGACAATTTATACTAATTGCCCCTTTTTTGCCCTTTTGCTATTGAATGTGTTTAAACCGTTGATATATCAACGTTATTTAATGATTATGCTTTGCCAGTTGACCCAAACATATCCATTGTTTCTTTAGTAATTTTAACGATTGCTTCTTTACCAGGAGCAATTACTTTACGTGGGTCATAAACTTTATCGTCTGAATTTAATTTTTCACGAACTGCTTTAGTCCATTGTTGTTGTAATTCAGTATTAACGTTAATTTTAGCATGTCCACGTTCGATAGCTTTTTTAATTTGATAATCAGGGATTCCTGATCCACCGTGTAATACTAATGGTGTTCCTGTTGCATCAGAAATTGCTTCCATTTCATCAAACCCTAAAACAGGTTCTCCATCGTAAGTACCGTGAACTGAACCTAAAGCTGCTGCTAAAGCATCAATCTTAGCTTCAGATACCATACGTTTACATTCTTCTAAGTCAGCATATTTTACGCCACCTGTTACACCGTCTTCAACACCACCAACAGTACCAACTTCAGCTTCTACTGATACACCTTTAGAATGAGCGTATTCAACTAATTCTTTAGTCATTTCGATATTTTCGTCGATAGGGAAATGAGAATGGTCGAACATAACAGAAGTAAATCCAGCATCAATATAATGTTTAACACTTTCAACAGTTGAACCGTGGTCTAGGTGTAATGCAACTGGAACAGTGATATCCATCGTTTCCATTAAAGCATTAACCATCGCTGCAACAACTTCAGCACCACCCATGTATTTACCAGCACCTTCAGATACACCTAAGATAATTGGTGAATTGTTTTCTTGTGCTGCTTGTAATACTGCTTGAGTCCATTCTAAGTTGTTAATGTTGAATTGACCAACTGCATACTTACCTTCTTTTGCTTTGTTTAACATTTCTGTCATACTAACTAATCTACTCATTATATTTCCTCCTTGAAATCCTTTAGAAATAGTATATGTATTTCACTTAATATTATACTTTATTTTAATGATTAAGGCTAGTGAAAATAATACATCTTTTCACAAATTCATCATGTAAGCGATATTTAATCTTCGTCTTCCTCGTCTTCGTCGTATTCTTCGAAATCTTCTTCTTCATCATCTACTAATCCATCATCTTCTTCATCGATTTCAACATCTTCATCAATGTCTTCATCTTCAAAATCAGATAACTCACTTGCATAGTGATCTAACTCTTCTTCTTCATCTTCGTCTTCTTTAGCAATGACTTCGTCGATATCATCCATGTCTTCATCATCTTCATCGAACTCTTCATCTTCTTCGTCATAAACTTCGCCATCTTCTGGGTCATCATCGTTGTAATCGATCATGTCTTCATCGTCAGCAAATGCATTTAATTTACGTTTCTTACGACGGCGTTTTGGAACTTCTTCCTCTGCTGAAGTAATCGTTTCTTCGTCGATTGAATCAATTGGATACCATAAACGTAAGCCCCAACGATTATCTCCTAATGAGATGAAGCGTCCATCAATATTTAAATCAGTATAAAATCTTACTAAATTTGCTTCTAATTGGGCTTCATTTAAATCTAAATATTCTTGAATCATAATTAATAATTCATTAAATTCAATGACATCACCTTTTTGAACTAATATTTCATGAGCAACTTCAATTAATGAAAGTTCCTCGCGGTTCTGACCTTCGAATGCCTTTAACTCCATATCGTCACTTCCTTTATATTTCTACCTTACTATCTTAACGATTTATTGATGATAAATCAATCTAAAATCATAATCACCAATGGGGTTTTTTTCATTTAATAGCTGATAATCCACCGAAATTTTATTATCAGCAATACTGATTCGATGTGTTAAGACATCAAACACCATTAATCCCTGTGGTGTCGAATAAGCTAATTGGGTTGGCTCTTCTTTATTAAATAATAATCGGGTAGAACCATAACTAATTTCTAAATTTCCATTATTAGGAAACCATTTAACATGAACCATTTGTCCTTGTTGATCTTCGTAAGTAATTTTTTCAAATGAATTGAGTTGATAATACTCACCTTGTGTTTGATGACGCCATTTTTCAATACGTTTTGTCGTAGAATCCATAATTTTCTGGGTCACTTTTACCGTAACGCTTTCACGCTTCACTAATTCACTTCCCCTCTGCTAGTAATTATAACCTATTATTTGCTATAATAAAAAGGAATTAACACGATTTTTACAGTTTATTGGAGGTAAGGTATGTCAGAGTTTTTATCGTATCATCATTGGCTTTACACTGAAGTCGGTTCAGGTTCTAATGCAGATGATGGTTTAGTCGCTTTAAGTTGGCAAGATGCTTTTATTCGCCATATTATGACACTTAATGACCATCCGTCTGATAAATCGTCACAGGCAAAAGGGATTATTCACTTCTATCGTCTCAATTACCCAACGATCATACTGGGCCCTAAAGACACTCGATTAAAAGCATTACCAGAAGGTATAGCGTATTTAAATTGGGAAGGATTCGCTACCCATTTACGTGCTCATGGTGGACTAGCGGTGGTTAGTGACCCTGGCATTATCAATATTTCCTTTATCAGTAATCTAAAGGAATACCCCTTAACTATTGATGAAGGCTATGAGCAAATGATTCGATGGCTTAAAGAAGCTCTTAGTCCTATGGGATTAAAGGTAGAAAGCTACGAAGTACCCGATTCCTATTGTCCTGGTACATACGATATTGTCATTCAACAACAAAAAATTGGTGGCATTGCACAACGTCGTTTTAAAGATGGTGTGGCCGTCGCCGCTTATATCAGTGTTACAGGTCATCAAAGAGAACGAGCTAAAATAATCCGGCAGTTTTATCAAACATCAAAAGCTGATTCGCAATACCCTAATGTCAATCCTGATGTGATGTCCAACATCAACGACTTCTTAGCTAAACCGATATCTGTCGAAAAATTTAAACAACTCCTTTTAAATACCGTTCAACAACAAACTCAATTAACTCATTTGCCTGATCCTGGAGAAGCATTAGAGGCACTCTACCAGAAAATGTACCAAAAAACACTTGATCGTAATTACCCTCTACAAATTAATAAATAAGGAGCATCTATATGTCAACATTTCAAGAAAAAGTTATGGCACAAAAGTTGCCTCGTGAAAAAGTTTTCCGTGACCCTGTTCATGATTATGTCCATATCCATGACAAAATTATTTTAAAATTAATTGATACACGTGAATTTCAACGTTTAAGACGAATTAAGCAATTAGGAACCTCTTCTTTTACGTTCCATGGGGCAGAACATTCGCGCTTTAATCACTCATTAGGTGTATATGAGATTACACGCCGTATCATTGATTTGTTCGAACGCCAATACGCAACTAAAAAAGCCAATGATGGCTTATGGAATCCTGATGAGCATATGGTGACGCTTTGTGCGGCCTTATTACACGATATTGGTCATGGCGCATTTTCCCATACCTTTGAAGGTATTTTTAATACGGATCACGAGGCTTTAACACAACAAATCATCACTTCTTCTGAAACAGAAATCAATCAAGTATTGCGCTATTTTGGAGATGATTTCCCTGAAAAAGTAGCCAGTGTCATCAATAAAACTTATCCTAACCAACAAGTAGTACAAATTATCAGTAGTCAAATTGACGCCGATCGAATGGACTATCTTCTTAGAGATGCTTATTATGCTGGTGTCAGTTATGGAACTTTCGACTTAACTCGCGTGCTTAGAGTAATACGCCCTTATAATAACCAAATAGCTTTTGACTATTCGGGAATGCACGCTGTAGAAGATTACGTTGTCAGTCGATATCAAATGTATATGCAAGTTTATTTCCATGGGGTATCACGTGGAATGGAACAAGTATTAAAGAGCTTATTAGACCGTGCTAAAAAACTCTATTTAGAAGACGAAACACAAATGAAACAACCGGCTGGCTTATTAAAACCATTCTTAACCGGCACCTGGACTTTACAGGATTACTTACTATTAGATGACCATGTAATGAGCACTTATTTCTCAATGTGGATTTATGAAGACGATCCGATTTTATCTGATTTAGCCTATCGCTTCGTCAATCGTAAGCCTTTTAAATCATTAATCGTGACCGAAGAAAATCGCGAAGCCTTAGCTATTGCCCTACAAGATGAAATGATTCAAGCAGGGTTTGACCCAGATTATTACTTTGGTATCAATAGTAGTTATGATTTACCTTACGATTACTATCGCCCTAATCAAAAAAAACAACGTACCCAAATTGAATTATTAACCAAAACATACGATAAAGTCGAATTATCACAAGTCAGTGCTTTAGTTAATACCTTAGCTGGAGAAGTAAAAGGAGATTTACGTCTTTATTTCCCAGGGCAATTAATGACATATTTTGAACGTATTCCAGCCGACAAATTGACAAGTAATCAACAAATGATCTTAGTGGCTCATGAAAAAGAATACAATGACACTAACTACCAAATCCAAGAACGACTCTTTAATTAAAAACATTTTGATAATCACTAGCTCTAATTACCCGTTAACCTTGAATAATTAATAAACATAACGAGTAGGCGAGCAGTCGAAATGTGCTGTTTTTCATATTGTTTGACTCAGCCTTAGAGTTGAATACGCATCAGCCTAATCATTAGAACCCGTTTAATGCCACTCAACCAATGAACATATCCTAAACGATGATTGGCTGAACTGAAATTATCAAGTTGATACCTAGCCTTTCTGGTACTGTTTTATCCAATCAAACAAAATGAACTATTAAAAATAGCAATTTAATTCAGGTTGATCCCGCAAAAATCAACAGCATTTCGAATTAAGTTGCTATTTTATTCTTATTTTTCAATTAATTCAATCCATTCGCTCACAGTTTTAAAGCCAAGCTTTTGGTAGAGTTTTATCGCTTTTTTATTATTTTTATCGGCTTGAATTTGTAAGGGACGGCGATATTTTTGCGTTAAATAAATGGTTAATTGAGCTATTGCTTTAGTTCCGAACCCTTTATTTTGTTGTTTTTTCTTAATCGCGACTGCAAACAGATAAATAACCTTAGGATGCACTTCAATCGAACACGTTCCGATGATTTGATTTTGAATAGAGAATTGATACAATACCATGCTGCTATCTGCTGCGACTCGCTCCACAAAAAGCCGTTCTTCATAATATGAATCGTCAAAGCACTCCGCTAATATATGAGCAATTGAATGCAAGTGTTCGGGTAATGCTCGTCTTACCTGTATGACATTTGATTCTTTTTCGTAATGCTGACGGTCGCAGAGTTTATTTTTTTGATCTTCCACAGATGTAATTGTTTGAGTTTCTGCACCAAAAAACTCTTTTTGATCATTTCCAAATTGTAAAATCAATTCTGGTATCGCATCAGGATTAAGACGATAACGATTAAAAATCGCGGGATATTGCTGATAAAATTTACGTTCTATTTTATAACCAATCGTTCTTATTCGATAATCACGACAAATTTGTTTTATTTTAGCAACTATTACGTCTTTAATTGGTAGCTTTCGATATTGAGGATGGACGATACTCGCTACTTCTGCTAACGCTGTATCCTCTGCATAGATTGTTCCTACACCAACGAGATGACCTTGATGATAATATAACACTAAAAATGGCATCGTTTGATTAAAATTATATTGATTAGACAGAAATAACCAACGATAAGTGTGATCTACCTGATGAACCAATTGTTCTAATTGATGAATGTTATCTCTTAATTCTGATGATAGGTGGTTTAACACAACAATACTCATACTTGACTCCTACTGAAATTCAATATTCTATTAAGACACCTTCATTTAACAACAAAATCACGTTGTCGTCAATTCACAAAATAAAAAACCTTCTAGCTATCTCATCAATATTCGATAGCCAAAAGGTATGTTTGTGGTGTGTAATCAGTGATTACCAAGCGGCAACATTCGCACCGTCCGTAATTTCAGTAATTTTTTCTGCTACTTCCTCTGATTGATATAATTCAACAATATGTTTGTATAATTCATTTTCAACATCATCTTTACGCGTTACGACCACATTTTTATAGACCTCGTTCACTTTAGCTAAATCTTCTGTGTCAACAAAGATCGCATCATTTTCGATAGATAAATCATGGTCTAAGGCATAATTTGTATTAATTATCGCCGCATCTACGTCTGGTAAACTAACCGCTACTTGAGCAGCATCTAATTCTTTAAACTCTAATTTTTTATCGTTTTTAGTAATGTCTTTTACAGTTGGTAAAACGCCCGCTGCATCATCTACTTCAAGGACACCTGCTTGTTCTAATAATAATAGAGCACGTCCACCATTCGTTGGGTCATTTGGAATAGCTACTACTGCTCCTTCTGCTAATTCATCCAATGAAGTTACTTTTTCAGAATATGCTCCTAGCGGTGATACATAAGTATAGCCGATTGGTTGCAGATCTTCGTCATTTTCTTTATTCCATTCTTCTAAGTAAGCCACATGTTGGAAGGCATTTAGGTCTAAATCGCCACTAGCGACTGCCACGTTTGGTTGAACATAATCATTAAATAATTCAACTTCAAGGGTAATGCCTTCTTTTTCTGCTAATTCTGCTACAAATTCCCACACTTCGATTTCATCATCACTGGCCACACCGACTTTAACTGTCTCCCCATCAAACGGTTTATCTTCTGCAAAGGCAGTTGCTGGTGCTACTAAACCTGCTAATAACGCTAATACACTAACTTTTTTTACTAATTTTTTCATATGAATTCTCCTTATGATAAATATTTAAAGATCTTTTTTCTAATGGGAAAATCGTTAAAAACCCGAATGTTAATCATTTTGCTTGGTTATTGTGTCATGTCCTGAACAATAAGTCTTAGAAGGGAAGATGGGCAAAAACTTTTTAAAATCTGTCAGGCATATCTATTTAATTCAAAACGCAGTGGTTGAGTGGTTTCAAATGGCGTCTTAACGACTTGTTTGAGACCTACTCAACTGGCCGACGCAGCGAAAATCAACTGACTTTCTACTTCTGGTCCACTCCCCCAAGTTTATTAATTATATTTTACTACTCTGCTACCGTTGTCTCTTGGGTTGTCTCATCTTCTGTTTGTTCCCCGATTACCGGTGCATTTTCCCAAACTGGTTTGTCGCCACCATTCGTTGTATCATAAATGGCTTGCGCTACTGCATCGGTTTGATAAAGTTCAACAATTTTTAAGTATAATGGATTTTCTTTATCTTCTTCTCTAGCCACAATCGAGTTTTTATATTTCTCGCTTAATTTTTCTGGATAATCAGCATCTACAAAGATAGCATCTTTTAATGATAAGCCAGCATCATTGGCGAAGTTTGTGTTAATAATAGCTGCATCCACATCAGGTAAGGTTGCTGCTAATTGCGCCGCATCTAATTCCTCAATTTTGATATTTTTAGGGTTTACTGTAATGTCTTCTGGAGTTACTAAAATTCCCGCTTCATCATCAATTTCCAACACTCCTGCTAATTCTAAAGCTAATAATGCGCGGCCACCATTCGTTGGATCGTTCGGGATAGCGACTGTACCGCCTTCTGGTAATTCGTCTAAAGACTTAATTTTTTCAGAATAAGTGCCCATTGGCGATACGAATGTAAATCCTATTGGAACTAAACTACCATCATTAGATTCATTCCAGTTATCTAAGAAAGCAATGTGTTGAAACGCATTTAAATCAATTGAGCCATTTTGTAAAGCTTCATTCGGTTGATTGTAGTCGGTGAAAAATTGTAATTCAACTTCAATCCCTTCTTCCTTCGCTTGATCAACCACTACTTGCCAGACATCTTCAGCCGAACCCGGTACGATTCCAACGGTAACCTTTTCCCCTTCAAATTCATTTTTTTCTTCTGCTTCCACATTGGTGAACAAAGGTAAAGTTAAAGCGCTCGTTAATAAAGTTAATGAAATAGTTTTAATAAATTTTTTCATAAAATCAAATCCTTTCTTAGTAGGTCAAACTTGACCGATAAATTGTTAATTAGTGTTCAATTTTTTTAATAATCCAATTGAAAATGAGTTGTGTTACAAAGACAATCACTAAAATTAAGAATGTTGCGACTAAAATAACATCCATTTTACTACGGTTATAGCCTCTGGCAATTGCTATCGTTCCTAGCCCTCCACCTGCTACCGCACCAGCCATTGCCGTTAAGCTAATGACATTGATAACTGTTGAGGCACTCACTCGTAACAATGACGGTAAACCTTCTCTTAAATAGACTCTAACAATAATATCCCATGGACTACATCCCATTGATTGTGCTGCTTCAATCACACCTGAATCTACTTCTAAAAGAGCAATTTCAACTTGTCGTGCGAAAAATGGAATCGTCGCAATGATAATCGGTACACTAGCCGCTGTTGACCCAATAGTTGTTCCGACAATAAAACGTGTGACATTTATCAGTAAAGCTAAAAGTATGATAAAGGGGATTGAACGAAAGATATTGATAAAGGCATCCAGAATTTTATAGATAACTTTATTTTCTAAAATGCCTCCAGGTCGTGTCACTGTCACAATGACACCGACAATCAATCCTAATATACCAGCAAAAATGATGGTCAAGAGTAACATATAGACCGTTTCCCAAGACGCTTTCACGATATCGTCAAGTAATTTATATACATCTGGCATATTGGTTTCAATAAATTGCATCATGCCTCATCAGCCTCCTTTTGAACATATTGTTGAAACAATGTTTGTACCGAATCAACTTTTACTGAGTGATGCTTTAAAAATTCAGTAGCAGCATTAATTTGTTGCGGTTCTCCTTTTAAAGCGACTAATAAATTGCCAACAGGTGTATTTTGAATAATTTCAATATGACCGTATAAGATGTTAATTTCAATCCCATATTCACGAATAACCTCTGTAATAAACGGTTGAGTCGTTTGATCGCCCGTATAGGTTAATCTGGCTAATTCAGATTCATGACTAATGGAAATGGTTTGAGGATGTTTCAAGACTAATTCAATCTCTTGGTCAAAATGGGTTGCTGTATTGATGAATTCTTTAGTTAAACGTTGTTTTGGTTGTGTAAAGATTTCTAATATACTGCCTTCTTCTAGGACATGCCCATTTTCCATTACTGCCACTCGATCACATAAATCCTTCACAACTGCCATTTCGTGGGTAATCACAACCATCGTGATATTCAATTTTTGGTTCAACTCTTTTAACAGTTTTAAAATCGAGCTGGTAGTTTTTGGATCCAAGGCACTGGTTGCTTCATCACAAAGTAAGACATCCGGATCATTGGCTAAAGCTCTAGCGATTGCCACTCGTTGTTTTTGTCCACCTGATAATTGACTTGGATAGCTATCGGACTTTTCTTTCAGTCCAACTAAATTTAATAATTCAGCCACTTTATGAGCGACTTCTTTTTTCGAAAGGCCACTGCCTTTTAAAGGAAATGCAACATTATCAAAAATCGTTCTTGAATTCATTAAATTAAAGTGTTGAAATATCATGCCGATTTTTTTGCGTGCAGTTCTTAATTCTGCGGGTGCTAATTCAATTAAGTTTTGTCCATTAACAATTACTGACCCATGTGTTGGTCTTTGTAATAAATTAATCGTTCTAACTAAAGTGCTTTTTCCCGCTCCACTATAGCCGACTATTCCAAATATTTCGCCGCGATTAATTGATAAATTGACATCTTTTACTGCAGTTACGACATTATCTTTTTGTTTAAAGACAACATCAATGTCTTTTAATTCAATCATTATTATCCCTCCAATATAAAAAAACTCTCATCCTATCATAAATAAAGGACGAGAGTTATCATTTCGTGGTACCACCTTTTTTTGTTAAATTATTGCTAATTTAACCTCATACAGTACAGTCAAACATGTATTAACGATACTGTGCCATTTTAACGGTTGGATCCGTCCACTCTTATTGCGTAGCATTCAGAGTGACCGCTCAGTGGCCATTTTCAAATTAAGTTCATTTACTTACTTTCACCAAATGTAAGCTCTCTAGGAAATGTCCATTAATTTTACTTTCCACATCAATGCGTTTATTTATATTATGTAGCTATCATACAAGATAATTTTTTCTTTGTCAACAATTATTAATTAATTTCTCATTTTTCTCATTTTTTGTTTAATTAACTGTTATATCGCGGTTTTATATGCTACAATTTAAGAAATAACAATAGAAAGTTGGGATAACGGTGAAATTTAATCAACAACTTAATCATTTACAACCAAGCCCTATTCGTTCTTTCAACGAAGAAATTTCAAAAATAGAAGGCTTAATTCCATTAACAATTGGTGAACCTGATTTTAATACCCCTGTTTTTATTAAAGAAGCGGCGATTCAATCGATAAAGGATGATCTAAACGGCTACTCTCATTCACGTGGTATGATTGAATTACGTCAAGCCATTGCACGCTATGTCTTACGTAAATATGATTTATCTTACTCGCCTGATACAGAAATCATTGTTACGTCAGGACCTACGCAAGCTTTATTCGCTAGTTTCTTAACGATTTTAAATCCCGGCGATAAAGTGCTAATAGCGTCACCCAATTATGTTATCTATAACACTCAAGTGAGTTTGGCACATGGTGAAATGGTCATGGTTGATACTAGTGATACAAACTTTATCTTTACACCAGAGAAGTTAGAAGCAGCCATCATCGATAATCCTGGCACAACAGCTATTTTACTAAACCATCCTGCTAATCCAACCGGTGGTACCTATACTGAACAGCAACTTCGTGCATTGGTACCGATTATAGAAAAATATGATTTATGGGTAGTTTCTGATGAAATTTATGGGGAATTATCTTATGATCATCCTCATTATTCAATGGCTAAATTATTAAGAGAGCGTACAATTCTTATTAATGGTTTATCAAAATCGCATGCGATGACAGGCTGGCGCAGTGGTTTTCTAGCAGCACCGGTTGAAGTAGCCAACCAGTTATTTAAAGTTCATCAGGCAATGGTCAATACTCCTAATACGCAAATGCAATACGCTAGTATTGTCGCATATGACAACGGAGACGATGCTAGCGAAGAAATGCGCGCCATTTATAAAGAACGCCGTGATTTCTTAATGAAAGCTTTTAAAGAAATAAATATTGAAACTTTAAACCCTCAAGGTGCTTTCTACTTATTTGTTAAAGTTCCTGATTGGTACCAAGGCAATGATCGTGATTTCTGTTTAGATTTAGCACATCAAGCCAAAGTAGGCGTTGTACCAGGTTCAGGTTTTGGACCAGCCGGTAAAGATCACTTCCGAGTCAGCTATGCCGCTAGTCTTGAGACTTTAAAAGAGGCAATGAAACGTATTACTGCTTTTGTAAAAGAGCATCAACCTTCGTAATAATCGCTATCCTTTAATATAAATGTAATAACCTCAAATGTAACGGTATCAACCAGTGGACATTTGAGGTTTTTTGATGCTGATCTTGATTTTGTTGCTACTTAATTCGTTTAAAAAATTGAATTTAGATAAATGTTTTAAGTTCAAATAGCGTATCTATCAGTAGGAGGTTGTAAAATGACAGTACTACTCTTTATAATTGGGACTTGTCTGGCTTCATTTTTTACCTGTATAGCCAGTGAACAAACTATCAACTTTACACGTCGTTCTCATTGTGATAACTGCCATCACGCATTAGAAGCAATCGATCTGATGCCCTTGGTATCATTTTTAATATTAAAAGGAACCTGTCGTCATTGTCACGCGAGCTTAAATCGTAATTATTTTTTTCTTGAATTACTGGGTGGTTGCTTTGGTCTTTCTCTTTATTATTTACAATTCAATAACCTTTACGAAGGTTATCTATTATCACTCATTATTTGTTGGTTACTTTTATTAAGCATTGAGGATTATTTTCATTTACAAGTCAATTGGTGGGGATTATTCATCTTAGTCGTTCTTTGTCTGTTTAATAGACAGTCACTGTGGGTTGCAGTCGTTATATGGTTATTATTGGAAACAATCATTTATTATCGCCCTACGTCTTTTGGAGGAGCAGATGCCAAAATAATCGGCTTATTAGCTTGCACTTTAGAAGAAATGACCATCCCTTATTTCATCTTAGGCGCAGCCTTGTTCGGCCTTCTTTATTCCATATTACAATATCACCACATCAAACGCTGGAATGCCATTCCTTTTATCCCTAGCATCGCAATCAGTTATCTATTTTGTTTACTCTTATAAAAAAGGGCTCTATACTTTTTGGTGTAAGTGGGAGTGGGCAAAATTTTTTTAAATTTTGTTCAGGCATATCCATTTAATTCAAAGCGCAGTGGTTGAGTGGTATCAAATGGCGTCTTAAGATAGCTGAGTATAATCTTGGAAAATTCAATCTCGTTATTGTGCGTTAATTAAAAGCGCAGTGGTTGAGTGGCCTCAACTGTGCGGGGGTAGG